>CALIMV010000272.1 GCA_938045275.1 uncultured Granulosicoccaceae bacterium | reverse complement strand
GTGAAGTTTCTCAACAGAATGCCAGGTACTGCGCGCAAGTCAACTCCTACCCGAGAGACAAAGCGCCAAATGAAGAGCCGTCGAATATTGGATGCCGCCCTTCAGGAATTTAGTGCACTGGGTTTTGATGGCGCTTCTATGAGCGCTATAGCAAAAAGCGCTGGTGTCTCCAAGCCAACGCTTTATCAATACTTTGATGACAAAGACCGCTTGTTTGCAACGGTTCTACAAGAAGGGTGCGATCACATCATGACGCCTTTGTCTGTACCTGATGGTTCATTGGTTGATCGCCTTTGGGAATTCAGCTGGACGTACGCAGATTTTGTTTTGCGGCCAGACATGCTGTCGCTGGCACGACTGGTACTGGGGGAGGCCTCCCGCCGACCGGAAGTTGCGAGCAGCTATCATCTTGCCGGCCCTGGCAGTGCTTTCAAAGGGCTTATTGCATTTATACAAGAGTGTGTAGATGCAGATCAACTTGAAGTTGATAACCTTGAGTTTGCAGCTCAAGACTTATGGTCGTTAATCCTGTCAGGGCCAAGAGACTATCACCTTCACTTTGTTGACAAACACCCGGATGCAGATCATCTGCTTCAATCCATAGGACATGGGCTGGAAGTATTTTTAAAAGTCTATTCAACAAATCGAGTAAAAGACCTGGATACTTTGGCTGAAAAAATTAAGGTCGTACAGGATGCAGCAAACTCGAGGCGTACCGAGAAATGAATAAACAGAGCGATAGCCAGCGCTTTTTCACCGTCGCCATCATAGACACCAATGGTCTGTACCATGATAATGAGTAATTTAAATGTCCATAAACGTCAATACGAACTCTGGCTAACATTTGCATTTACCACCTCAGGAATGACCGGAAGGTAATTGCGTTCCTCCTTGGAGCTCGGATATTTGTTTACGCAATGAGCGCAGCTCTGACAATATCAGTTCGTTATCGGTCATCATTTGTCCACGTTCTTCCGCCGCAGCTGACTCATGTTCTGTTTGCATCGCATCTACTATCACACCAATAAATAGATTTAGAACCGTGAATGCTGTCAGTATGATAAACGGAACAAACAGTAGCCAGGACAAAGGGTAAATTTCCATTACTGGTCTAACAATACCCATCGACCAACTTTCAAGTGTCATGACTTGAAATAGCGTGTAAGCGGAGGCACCTAAGGTGCCAAACCATTCGGGAAAAGTTTCGCCAAACATTTTCGTGGAAATAACAGAGAACACGAAAAAGATAATGGCTATCAAAAAAACGATGGATGCCATGCCAGGCATTGCGCCCAACAGCCCGGAAACAACTCTTCTCATCGCAGGAACGGCCGAGATTAACCTCAGCACTCTTAAAATACGCATCGATCGTAGAATCGATAGTGAGCCGGTGGCGGGTAGCATCGCAATGGCAATGACTAGAAAGTCGAAGATACGCCAAGGGTCGCGCCAAAATCCACGGAAATCCGCTGATAGCCGCATTGCAAGCTCCAACACAAATATCCCTAAAAATACTTTATCCAGTAAGAAGATCCAGTGGCCTGCGGCATTCATAGCCGTTGTACTGGTTTCCAGTGCCAAAATTATTGAGTTGATGACAATTAAAATTAGGACGGTCGTTTCAAAGTGACGCCACTCGAGCAATTGCTTGATATTTTCGTTGATAGAGATTTTAGTCATCGTGTATAACTGAGATTAATTTGTAGAACATGGTAATAACTATAGACAGGGTGACCAAATAAAAGGGGGCATATTGCCCCCTTATTGTTGATAACTGGCTGAACCCATGCAGTGTCACATGTATTTTAGGCTGCAATATTTATTTTTTTGTAAATCTCCGCTGTTTAAGGGAGTGTAATGAATCATATTCATTAATTTATCCTCTCAACGTTAAGATTCTTTTAATAATCAATCAGAGAATTCAGCATCCATACCGTTTTTTCATGGGTGGCTATTCTTTGCGTCATTAAATCAGCTGTGACTTCATCGTCAAGATCATTGGCCAGAGAATGGACAAGCTTGGCATTCATTATTACCACAGCATGGTCTGTTGCAAGCTGCTCTAACATCTGATTAGCGGATGGGCATTGAGTTTCATCCTTTACGTCTGATAACTCCTGGTATGCCGAAAATGACCCGGGAGCAACGAAACCTAAGGCGCGAATGCGTTCAGCTATCGTGTCAATTGAGGCAGCCAACTCTGTGTACTGCTCTTCGAAAAGCTGATGCAATGTCATGAACATTGGGCCTCTCACGTTCCAGTGGTAATTTTGTGTTTTAAGATACAGTGAGTAAGTGCTGGCTAGTAGTTTTGACAAACCGTCTGCCACTTCCAGCCTGCTGGCATCAACTGAGTTGAGAATGTGTTCTAGGTTCGTGACGTCATTTACTTGTACTTTTTCCACAGTATGTCTCCGAAATATCTATTTGGAAACTAGAAAATTGTGCCTCTTATGCTGAATTCAATTCGTTTTTTTCTTTGATAATCTCAGAAAAATCTGAAGTTTTATCCGATAAGTATGATGGTATGGGATTATCGAATAAATAGGATACAGATACACCAGAAACTGGCGTTTCTGAAAAAAAGGGATTAGTGGCTTGTTGGCAGGCCGAAACGGGCATGGACAGTTAGATTTAACACGCTAACTGTCCATGCAATTTATCTAAACAGAAGCGTCTTGTTCATGAGACTCTTTTTTATCAGCAAGCGATGGTAATGCCTTGTGCAGTACAAACAAAGCTGCAAGTGCAGACAAGATCGAGGCTATTAGAATACCCAGTTTGTCCCCCGTATAATATTCGCCACCACTGTGTTCAAACGCGAGCCCAGCAATAAACAGACTCATCGTAAAGCCGATTCCACAGGCAAAGCTTACGCCGAGTATTTGTTTTAGTGTCACGCCTTCAGGTAGCTTAACGATACCCAGTGCAGCAGCACCACCGGCGAAAAACATGATGCCTATCGGTTTACCAAAGAGCAGCCCAAATATGATACCAAGCGTTACTGGGTGGGAGATATCGGACCAACCGACGCCAATAAGGTTCAGACCGGCATTCGCGAATGCGAATATAGGCAAGATAATATACGCAACAGTGCCGTGCAGATTATGCTCGAGAAGCCTCAGTGGCGAGGTACCTTCTTTTGATCGCATTGGTATGCAAAATGCCAACAGCACGCCAGCGAGCGTTGCGTGAACACCGGACTTCAATACAGCAACCCACAATACAATTCCCACTAGCAAGTACATGGATGTGCGCACAATACCAAGCAAGTTCATTGTCACTGCAACAGCGAGTGCCGCAGCGCCAGTACCAAGAGCGGTGAATGAAAGATCGCCTGAATAAAAAATGGCGATAATGACAATCGCTGCAAGGTCATCCAGTATCGCTAATGTCAATAAAAACACTTTCAGGCCCACTGGTACGCGACTGCCAAATACACTTAACAGCGCTAATGCAAAGGCAATATCCGTGGCTACGGGAATAGCCCAACCATCAATGGCCACCTGGTCGCCTCGATTGAACATAAAATAGATGGCGGCAGGTACTAACATGCCGCCAATAGCGCCGAGACCAGGTAGCACAATATTGGCCCGGTTGGAGAGCTGACCATCGAGCACCTCACGTTTGATTTCCAATCCAATAAGAAAGAAAAATATCGCCATTAATCCATCGTTAATCCAGAGAAGGAGTGGCTTTGCAATTATCAGGTTTCCAATTTGCACCGAGACAGGGGTGTCTATCAGTCCTTTATATAATTCATTTAGGGGACTATTCGCTATGATTAAAGCCATGATGGCTGTAATTAACAGCAGTACGCCACCAGCGGACTCCAGTTTCATGAATTCTGCCAGTGCTTTGGAAGCGCGTTGGCGTTTGCTCTGAGTTGTTTCGTTCATGTTTTTTATAATTGTATTTTAAGTTAGTTAATCTAGTGCCAGTGACGCGCGCGCCGAGTCTGCAATCTCACCGACCAATGGGTGCTTGATTTTTTTGTCCAGCGTAATTGCATAGTATCGCTCTCTGAAGTCGTCCAATTCGCCAACTAACTTGCAGCCAGTGGCTTTTTCAATTTCGTTTTGAATGTTTAATGGGGCAATGAACAATCCATGCCCGGCGGCTGCCATGGCCTTTACCAGTCCACTGTCGCTGCACTCAGCAACAATTCTTGGTGTGATGCCATGGTGCATGAACCAATCCTCGCCAGCGCGTCTCAAGGGGCTGTTTTCGGTTGCAAATAATATGGGTGCATCAGTCAGCCCGTTTGGAAATTTCTCGTGGTACTGTTCCCACAATAAAGGCGGTGCAAACAATGCCAGTTTGCTTTGTCCTAGCGCATGAATATAGATTTTTGACGACTCATCAATAGGTATTGACTGATCGGATAAAATCAGGTCGATCTCATGCTTTTTTAATGCTGTAATAAGTGTTGCCAAATCCCCTTCAGAACAAACGAGCCGAACACTGGCATCAAAAGCAGGTTGAAGCAGTTGTTCCACAGCAATCTTCGGTAGTGTTTCCACAATACCGACAGATAAATCATTGGCAGTGTGCGTTTCATTGCCCCGCATGAATTGCGAGAGCTCCGACCCCAGTGAAAATATTTCGTCAGCAAAGCCTTTAACAACGGTCCCCTGTTCTGTCAGTACAAGCCGCCTGCCGGACTTTTGAAACAAAGGTGTGCCGGTGGCCTCTTCAAGTAACTTTATCTGAGTGCTGATCGTTTGAGGTGTAAGATAAAGCCGTTTAGATGCACTGGCAATTGAGCCTGCGTCTGCAACGTTCCAGAAATAAAACAGATGGTTGTAGTTGATGTGACGCATTCTTTAATTATTGTGGTGATTGTCAATGCTAACTAACGGAGCCCGGGCAATTTACATTGCCCAGGCGGTTTCTAAGATTGGTTACTTAGCTCAGCGTTAGTGCTGAAAACAGGGGTTGACCGTTTCGCTGTATTAGAACAGGAACAGGTTTACCATGCGGTGCGTCTTTTAGCAACTGTTGCAGTTGCTTGGAAGACTTAACTTCGGTTCGGTTGAACGACAACAGAATATCACCGCTTCTCATGCCCGCCACGGCGGCTGGACTGTTCGGCTCAACCTGTTCTATAAGTACACCGATGCCGTCTGTTGATTCCTTTTGTGATGATGAGAGTTCGCCAACCATCACACCTAATTTGGATTCATTATTTCGGCTTTGTGAAGAAGCTATTGGTTTTTCACCATCATCAAGTTCTGCAATAGTGACATCCAGTGTGATGGTTTTGTTGTCGCGCTGCAGTTCCATTTCAACTTGATCGCCAACGGGCACCAGACCAACCAGTGGTGGTAGCTCAGACGACTTTTTTATCGAGGTTCCATTGAATGAAAGAATCACGTCTCCTGGTTGAACGCCTGCTTCCTTAGCAGGACTGTCATCGGTGACTCGGGCGACCAGCGCGCCTTTTGGACGGTCTAATCCAAATGATTCTGCCAACGGTGGATCCACATTCTGAATATGCACGCCTAGCCAACCACGGCTCACGTATCCGTTCGATTTGAGCTGATCAACCACTGACATCGCTACGTTAATTGGAATGGCGAATGACAAACCCATATAGCCGCCAGAGCGAGAATATATTTGCGCGTTAACGCCTATCACGTTTCCGTCGGTATCGAACAGCGGGCCACCAGAATTACCCGGGTTCACAGCAGCATCGGTTTGAATAAACGGTACATAGTTTTCATTTGGCAAGCTGCGTGACACTGCAGAAACAATGCCCTGCGTTGCGGTGTACTCAAAGCCGAACGGTGAGCCGATCGCCAACACCCATTGTCCAACGTTTATATCATCAGAGTTCCCAAGTGACGCGGTAGGCAGACCTTTTGCATCGATCTTCAGCAAGGCAATATCACTTCGTTCATCGCTGCCTACAATTTCTGCTAAGTATTCAGTGCGGTCCGTCAGTTGGATACTGACTTCTTCTGCGTTATCCACAACATGCGCATTAGTAACAATATAGCCGTCTTCAGATATGATAAAACCCGAACCAAAACCTGAGCGTGGTTGTGGCTGCTGCTGAGGGATATTTTCAAAAAAGTACCTGAATTGCGGCGGTAGTTCCGGCATTTGGTTTGTAAGCTCTGCGGGGGCTGTTTGACCTGTTACAGTGACTTTAACAACCGATTTTCCATGCTCATTAACGAGTTTCTCGAAGTCAGGCAATTGCAATGCCTGGACTTTGGAGGCAGCTACCATGGAGAAGAGCACCAATAACAATGCCAGCATTTTGAATGATCGAGTGTAATCGTACTGACCTAATGTGGAAGTCAGCCCTCTGGTTTTGGCTAAAGATCGAACGAAAATTCGATCTTGTGCAATGTAATTTGCCATAAAGAATCTCCTTGCGGTTTGAAATTTAGCTAATGGTTTAACCCGCGCAATAACATGGTGAGTAATGTGAAAATTTCAACACCTTTCCATTTGATGCAGGTCATATTTTAGTGATGTCTTAGGCGTGGACAGGCAGGGTTAGTTCATAAATTAGTTGGATTCGTTGTGATAAAAGAGGAAGGCGATACTTCTGAAATTCCGAACTAATTATTCAGTTTTATATTCCTATTGATTATGTATTCTGAGCGAGTTACGTATCGTATAGTGTGTATGTATCGTTTTGAATATTGGTTAGAGAATCAGTGCAGCATTTCGGTCGAACGCACTAGAACAGTAGCTGCGGCAACCAAGTTGATACTTGAGGCACAAGGTAAATGACCAGCATGCCAAGAGTTTGAAGAGCGATAAACGGCATAACACCTGCGTAAATCTGCCCTGTGCTTACCTCAGGTGGTGCTGCACCACGTAGATAGAAAAGTGAAAATCCGAACGGTGGTGTTAGAAAGCTGGTTTGCAGATTTATTGCCAGTAGGACGCCCAACCAAATGGGGTCGTGCCCCATGACTATGAGTGGTGGCACAATCAATGGCAGTAGAATGACTGAAATTTCGACAAAGTCCAAAAAGAATCCCAGCACAAATACGAAAGCTAAACAGAACACCAGTGCACCTGTAGCACCTCCAGGCATGTTCGTCAGAATATGTGCAATTCTCTCCTCCCCGCCCAGCCCCACAAAAACCAATGAGAAAATGCCAGCGGCCAATATAGTGGCAAAGATCATCGCAGTCATTGTCATTGTCGACGTTACCGCTTCAGCCATCACACGCTTAACGATCAACTCTTTTACCGCTGTGATTATCGCCACGGCTCCAAAAAAGACCAGAACGATATAGATGCCGCCCAGCATCCACGAGCCAAAGCTTAAATCGCTGCGCTGTAACCTAACGGGCAAGACGCCGGCGAAGATGCCTACAATGACCAGTGCGGCCACGCCCACGAGAATTACCCGCGAGTGTGAGCCTAAACGAACGCCGGCAACCAGCACTGCACCGATTGCACCCACAGACGCTGCCTCTGTAGGCGTTGCGACCCCGCCCAGTATTGCACCGAGCACAGCGAATATCAGAAGCACGGGTGGCACGATGGTTGATGCAATTTTTTTAGCGGAAGGTTTTGCCAGTTCAGCGCGTGCTGGAGGCATTGACATCGGGCGTACACGGCCAAGAATGAGTATGTACAGCAAGTACAACACCACAAGCAATAATCCCGGGAGCATAGCTGCTGCAAAAAATTGCCCGACCGACAATGCTTCAACAGCAAACTTGCCTTGCTCGTATTGTGCTTGCTGGTACGAATTGGACATAACATCAGCAAGTATGATGAGCAATGTGGAAGGGGGGATAATCTGACCGAGCGTTCCAGCTGTACACACAATGCCCGAGGCAACTTTGGGATCGTATCCAGTGCGAAGCATGGTTGGCAGTGCAATCATTCCCATTGCAACGACTGTAGCGCCAACGATGCCCGTGGAAGCTGCCAATAGCGCACCAACCAACACCACAGATATGCCCAGCCCACCGCGTAATTGGCCGAACAGTCTTCCCATCGTATCCAATAGTTCTTCAGCTATGCGGCTCTTTTCAAGAACTGCTCCCATTAATACAAATAACGGAATAGCCACTAGCACGTTGTTACTGAGCAAACCAAATATTCGTTGACCGGTGGCACCAAGTAAGGTGATGTCCATAACACCCAGTGCCCAGCCAAGGTACGCAAACACTATGGCCACGCCACCAATGCTAAACGCTACAGGAAAACCCAGAAGAATCGCTGCCATCAATGCTGCGAACATCAACAGATCGAGATATTCGCCCATTACGTTGCCCGGTTAGCGAGCAGCCTTGTGATGGATGCAATTGATTGAAGCAGCAGCAAAAAACAAAACGCTGGAATGAGAGATTTGAGGATAAATACGGCCTTGATTCCACCCACCGAAATGGGCCCTTCGAATATTTTCCACGAATTCACCACTGAAGGCCATGACCAATACAGTAGCGCAAGCATTGTAGGAATCAGAAAAACAATATGGCCAATGAGATCTATTTTCTGTTGAGTGCTTTTACTGGCTTTTGCGTAGAAAACATCAACACGCACATGCTTATCTACCAATAAGGTGTATCCAGCGGCGAGCATGAACAAGGTGGCGTGCATATACAACACACTTTCCTGGGCAGCTATGCTATTCACACCGAATACATATCGCCCAACGACGATAGCGAATTGTACCAACACCATGAGCAGCACCAACCATCGAACCACATTGGCAATTCTCTGGTTGATGCTTTCAAGAAGGTTGGCGATGCGCTCCATTATGAATACAAGTAACTTTCAGTTTGAATGCATTTAATAGCCCATAATGGCTGCACGCGCATTCATCTGCCCATTATCTGCATAGCTCATGTAGCCACCAACAAGATCACGATACGCTACATAACTTTCAGTGATACGCTTAACCAGCTCATCATCGTCCTGACGCAGCTCATCAATAACTTCTATGGCAGCAGCACCCATCGCAGCCATAACATCGTCTGGCAGCCGCCTCACTTGAACGCCATGCTCAGAAACCAACGTTCTCAACGACTGTGCATGTTTTGTAGTGTATTCAGTCCAAACCGGGTTATACAAACTTTGGCTCGCGAACGACACAGCTTGTTTAAGGTCGTCGGGTAATTCGTTGTACACGTCAGCATTGATACCACATTCCTCTGCTGATGATGGCTCACCGACACCAGGCCAATAATAGTTTTTGGCTACTTGATAAAAACCCAATGCCGAATCTGTCCACGGGCCGATAAACTCTCCTGCATCCAGTGCGCCGGTTTGCAAAGCCTGGAACATTGGTGGTCCGCCCATTGCCTGCGCAGCCATTCCTAACTTCGTTGCCATTTCAGAGGCCAATCCTGTTGTTCTGAACTTCAGCCCTTTGAGATCTTCCACAGACTTGATCTCGTCTTTAAACCACCCTGCCCATTGTGGTCCAGAATTTCCGCATAAAAAGGGTTTGATATCGAACCGTGCGTACATTTCGTCATACAATTCTTGACCGCCACCGTGAGCCATCCACCCAAACTGCTCATCTGCACGCAAACCAAACGGCTGTGAACCGAATAACAGAATGCCTTTGGATTTTGACCCCCAATAGGCTGGCACCGCGTGGTAAATCTCTGCTGTACCTTCAGATACCGCATCAAATACACCACGACCTGGTACAAGCTCGCCGGCGGCGTAGAGCTTCACTTCAATGCGTCCACCTGAAAGAGCAGTTATTCTGTCTGCGAGCGCTTGTGCAGCCACCCCGGGCCCAGGTAGGTTTTTTGGCCACGCTGTAACCAGTTTCCACTTACGAACATCTTGTGCGATAACGGGTGCAGTGATTGTCAGCGTTGACGCAGCTGCAACGCCACCCAAACTGTTGGTAATAAATTTCCTTCTTTTCATAGGTATCCCGCTCTGTTGTACTTGTTGAATTGTTTTTACTGGATTTGTCTTTTTAATTTTTTAAAGCGTAACTCTGTTATAACACGTAGGTTGTGTTCGATCAAAATGGAATAAAACTTCGTTACTACACATTCTTACCGATTCGCAGCGTTCGCCACACGCTTAGCTACTGGCTAATAATGTGGGAAAAATACAGTCTGTAGCATTACCACACGCTGGCTCAAAAATTCGGATATCGCCACAAACAAAAAATGTGAATGCACAACAAACGCCCTTTCGTGTCGCTATGTTGAAACCGGTATTCACCTGACACCAGTGATAGATAAGTATACTGTCAATGGAGTTTCACGAGTTTCGAAGCCTGATGAACAAGAAAGCACTCTTGCTGTCCGCTTATGATGCCGAAAGTCATAGGCACTGGCATCAGATGTTAACGAACAGTATTACCGGTTACGAGTGGACCGTAATTACCCTTCCCGCTCGTCACTATTTCTGGCGTGCTCGAAGCAATGGACTGTCTTTTGTCCTTGATCATCGTGAGCGTCTGAGTGCTGGCTACGATGTTCTTATCGCAACCTCCATGCTAGATCTGGCCACGCTTCGTGGCCTGGTACCGGAGCTTGCGCAAGTGCCCACATTGATTTACTTCCATGAGAATCAATTTGAGTACCCGCTCAGAGATGCTGCGTCTGAACATCGAATCCTTAACGCCCAGTTAACCAGCATTGTTACTGCATTGTGCGCCAATCGTGTGCTGTTTAACTCTGAATACAATCAGCGTTCGTTTCTATCTGGTGTACACAAATTTATCAAACGGATGCCAGACGGTTTGTCGCCAACTATTGTGGACGAAATTGAAAATAAATCCACAGTACTTCCAGTACCCATCCACGCTGGCACAGAAGATCATGGTGGTTGCAGTGTTAGCCATTTTGAAAGCGGCAACGATAAAGCGGTTAATAATGTCGATTTGGTTTGGGCGCATCGATGGGAGTTTGACAAACAACCAGACGTTTTTTTTAACGCTTTGGAAAAACTGTATGTCATGCCGGAATTTAAGGCATCAGGGGTTCGTGTTCGACTGCATGTAATGGGGCAATCTTTTCGTAAAGTCCCGGATTGTTTTCAAAGGGCGCTGGAACACGGTATTCATAATGTGAAAACATGGGGCTATCAAAGCCGCGAAGACTATTTTCGAATATTGGCTAACTCTGATTTTGTCGTCTCAACAGCACTACATGATTTCCAGGGTTTGGGCATGATTGAAGCCATTCATCGAGGTTGCATTCCGGTGGCGCCCAACAGAGTTGCTTATCCGGAGTACATACCCAAAGATTTGTTGTACGAAGCGGAAGACCCTGAACAGGAATCTAAGGCTTTGGCGGTTAAGTTATGCCAGCTTTTGTGTCCCGGCCAGCATAAAGACGCTCACGCACCGCGAACTTCGCCAGATGTTTCAGGCTATCTGGACGATCAACTCATTACTCAATACCAAGCCGAGATTAACACGCTTTAGTTATTAGTAAAGAACGCGTTCTCTGTGGAACATCTCGGATGTTATCGGTGTAGAACACTGTGTAACAATGACGTCCTCTGGTTCTATCGTGTTTAGCGTTTCTGGGGCACAAACTACCGATACCCAGAGGTTGTATTTGCTACAGAACCGCTTGCCTTACTTATCGTCGCCTCCTTCCGTACTTGCGAGTAACGCTTATTTCGTAACTTGATATTGTATTGCTAACCTCGTTA
>CALIMV010000271.1 GCA_938045275.1 uncultured Granulosicoccaceae bacterium | reverse complement strand
AGACAAACCATCAGCTTTTGGCACTGTTTGATTATCCTATTTTTCACCAATAACATGTACAAGTGTGCTCGCACATGTAAAGGTATTTGGTATTGATATCACCTTCAATCGTTGGCAGGATCACCACCTCAGACCGACTCGAGTATTATACAATAACAATAGTGCATTTCCAGCTTTGCACCACCAATACGTAATTAGCACATGTTAAATCTCTGCTTCCAGTGCAAATAGTGCGCCGATTACCAGCCTGGTAGCTATTATTCTGGTTGATAACCGACAGCCCTTATGATATCGAATTGCCTATTGAAGTGTTTGTATGTAGCAATATTGGCGCGTTTCTTTGTTAGGTCAACTTTAGTGCTAGCGCGGTCATTATCCTATATGATTAATTTAGAAAAATATAATCAAGCCGTTGAATTTAGGCCCCAGTGAAAAGGCAGTTTTTATGCAAAAGTGTGTGATTGTTCAGATCAGATGCAAACCCGGTACAACATACGAGGTAGCGGGAAAACTCGCCGATCGAGAAGTACATTCTGTGCTTTACTCGACCAGTGGAGAGTTTGATTTATTGATGACGATGTACGTTGCGGATGGAGAAGACATTGGCAAATTTGTCAATGATAACGTTGCAGATATTGAAGGAGTTGAAAGAACGTTTACGACTTTAACGTTTAATGCATTTTAGTATAGTTTATATGTTTGCACATCTTTGGCCAGTTGACTCTTTAATGTGTCTCATAGCAACGCTTGCGTTCCGCAAAATTTCCCGGCTATCCGAACTCAGCTATTCAAGGTGATGCTGTATTAGTACGGGCGTTCCAGTGTTACTCAGTTGGTCATTCTGTTGCATTTAATTTGTCAGAATAAACGGGTAGTCAAGCCGCAATATCGTTATTCTGATCATCGTCAAGTAGCGTGCTTAGCATATTAGCTGATAGTGGCTCAGAAAAAAAATGCCCTTGCGCTTGGTCACATGCCAGGCTTTCGATAAATATCTTTTGCTCGTTGGTTTCGATGCCTTCTGCGACTATGCTAAAGCCCATGCTTTTACCCAGAGCAACTACAGCGCGTATTATCGATGCGTTTGCAGAATCACCACCATCACTTTTTGTTATGTCAGAAATAAAATATTGATCGATTTTCAAATTGTCGATTGGCAAGTGTTTTAAATGATTCAACGACGAATAGTCTGTGCCAAAGTCTACGATGGATATTGTTATGCCCATTGATTTAATATCAGTAAATTTAGCTGTGTTTTCGTCTACATCGGTCATGGCTGCGGATTCGGTTATTTCCAATTCCAACAAGGCCGGGTCGAGTTTGTGACGTGCAATTGTCTGCGCTACTGTAGAAATAAACGCTGGTTGCTGCAACTGCTTGGTTGAGATATTGACGGATACTGGAAGGGGTATTCCAGCTTCGCTCCACTGTGCAGCCTGTTTGCAGCTGTAGTTAAATGCATAGTCATCGATTTGCTCGATGACGCCAATTTTTTCAGCCAGAGCCATGAGTACGTCAGAATCGGCTTTCACGACTTCACCATCACTTGATTTAACATACCAATGCATAATTGCTTCAGCTGCACATATTTTTCCTGTTTTTAGATCTATTCTAGGTAGGTACTGCATGCACAGTTCGTTGTGGTCCAATGCATGCCTTAACTCCTGTGCTAAACGAAGCTCATTTACATCGGCAGTAATCATTTCCGGACTAAAAAATACTACTTTATTCTTACCTCTCTTTTTCGCGTTATACATGGCTGTATCCGCACACTGAACGATGTTATCGGCCGTTTTAGCGTCAGTTGGAAAAGATGAGCAGCCGATGCTGGCAGAGACAGAAACGACGTTTTTACAGAGTTGATAAGGGCCGGATAGTGATTCTAGAAACTGGTGGGTTATCTGAGCCAAGTCAGCGGATTCAACTTTTTTATGCAGTATTACCGTGAATTCGTCGCCACCGAGTCGTGATATAAAACCAGTAAATTCCGATGAGCGAGAGGTTACGCTCAATAAACGTTTTGCAACTATGTCTAGCAATTGGTCGCCAGCGGCATGACCTAATGTATCGTTGATTAGTTTAAATCCGTCCAAATCAATAAATAAAAGCCAAAAATTGACCCCGTCGGGATTGCCAGGAGTTGCCTCACAACATTTATCCAAATATTTCGTAAACTGCAGGCGATTGGAAAGTCCTGTCAGGGCATCGAAGTTAGCTAACTGTTCAAGCTCCTCGTTAACCGATTCAAGGCTGTCGCGTTGTTTTCTCAAGGCTTCAATATGATAGTGTGTCCGCATAGCATTACCAATGCATTGGGCAGCAAAATCAATATAAAGCAGTAGCGTATCGCGAGGGTCAATAAGCAGGTACCCGAACATTATGTCATCTACACAGATTGGGCATAACACCAACAAACCGCTACTAATTTCATTTTGATATGCAACAGGTAATATTGAGCTTGATCTGAAAAGCGTTGAGCTTGGTGGCTCGGGTGCCGCGTTTCGAAATACATGAATAAGTTCGGCGTGTTCGTCAGGTGTTGAACCTGCATTGGCATAACGGACCAGAAAGCAACGGTGTGGTTTTAGACTGCTAAGCCAACTGTCCATAGCTAAAATAATATCCTGCACTTCTGCACAAGAGCTCATTTGCAACATCATTTCAGATTTAGCGTTTTGTAAACGGCTTATTTCGAATTGTTGATCACTCTGTAAATCCCAAACTTTTTCGCGTATCGTGAACACCGCCGAAGATACGATTGCTATACGTCCAATGGCCTCGTCTCCTGATAGTAGTTTGCGGCATATGATCTCAATCTGATCGCAAATATTGATAAACCAATGAGCATGTCGTGATATTGTTGGTGCATCCAAGCGCTGAGCAAATGTAATTATCTCATCGTTACCGCTCACGAGCGTCTGCCAAAGTGGTTCAGATACGTTTTTCATGGTCACATTGCTGGGCATTTCCAGGCCACGCATCGAATCAATTAGAAGCCGACGAAGTTCTGGCTCATCGACGCTGTCAACCAGAGGGTACTCGTTTTTTGCTTTTACTGTAGATCTTCTGATGATCAATTCTGTGGGTATGCAAATTGAAGCATTGAACGTCGTGGTTGATGCGGGCTGTTCCATTTGTTGTATTAAAAGTTCTACGCTTATAACAGCCAGCTTATTGGTCGGTTGCCTCACCGTGGTAATGGCTGGCGAATGACTGGTCGCGTCGCTGGTGTCATCGAAACCACTAATAGATAGTTGTGAAGGTATGGATATTCCGTGAACCTTGGCTGCCTGTGCTGCGCTGGCTGCCATGACATCATTGGCTGCTACGATGCAATCTAGCTGTATATTGCTATTAAATAATTCATCAATAGCCTGATAGGTCGTAAATGCGTTGTAGTCACCCTCAACAAATACACAGTTCTCCAGATTATGTCCGCCTGCTAGTAAAGACGATTTAAAAATTGCTTCACGTTTAAGAGAGTAGGGGTCATTCTGATGTCCGCGTATAAATGCAAAATATTTTTTTTCGCTGCTAGTTAGCAAGTGGTCCATTAAATCTGCCATACCTTTTGATTCATCAAGGTATACACTTGGAATAAAAGGTAGCTTCATTCCCATGCTGACTTTCGGGACACTGAACTTCTTAACTAAATCGAGAATCGCATTTGGGACGCTGCCGTGCGCAATTGTTCCTGATAGTATTATTAGTCCACTGATGTCAAATTGATTAACTGCCGAGTATATTGTGTTGGCCGTGAGGTCTGTCGAGGCAGTTGACGACATGGCTTGTAGTTCTTTTCCGGTCACACACAGAGCGCCATATCCTGCGCATGATAGCTCAGTAGTAATTGACTCGACTAGATCTGCCTGATACTCAATATACCGGTCGGTCAAAATTGCGATTATAGGGCGTACATTGCTCATGCTATCAATGCTTGTATCAGGCCATTGTTCCAATCTCTGTAATAGTTGTAGCGGCAGCCTAAAAGCAGTATTTACGTACTTTGTAGTGCCAGCTGTGTAGACATCGCGAATCTGAATGAGAGGTGTTTAGCACTTAAACCAGTGAAAAGGGTTCTGTCGTTGATCTGATGGATTTAAAACTGCAAATTGAGAACTGTTTCACGTTGGAATGCTCAATCGTGCATTGTTGCAATTATTGCTAGGTTATATGCCACGATAGCCACCTAAACTACTTCTTCATACTGGCGAATACTTTTTTGGTCTGGTTATGCATCCAGATACCTCAAAATAAGTGTCTATCTTAGGATTGATTCGATCAAAACCATTCTGATTTAGCCGTTAGATGATCGGGCAGCATTGTGACTAACTTTGGTGGTTACAAATGCAGTGG
>CALIMV010000270.1 GCA_938045275.1 uncultured Granulosicoccaceae bacterium | reverse complement strand
CAGTCGCGTGGGTCTCTGCTCCCTAATACCTTCGGTTGTCCACGACTGGCAACGAATGATACATAGGCACACTTGAGCTGTGAGCGTGACACAATTTGATGAAGGATGGTTCGGATATCATCTCGCGACTGTTCAATCGATAAATTGCACTTGAGCAGGCTTTGTTCGAAACGCGTGAGGTAATCATCAAGCCGAAAAAAACGACCGTCCCAGGCATGCACCACATCGTAAGTAATGTCCGAATGCGTAAGACCCCAATCGGTCACTGGCAATGCCGCCTCCGACGTTGGCATAATCGCACCACGCATCCAAGCCGCGCCTTTAGAATAATCTTTTTCGATAGTCGACATTGATTATCTCTTTCTAATGGAAGTAAATAACTATTGCCGTAGCCACAGCTGGGCAGACGTGAGTATTAGCGATCAGCATGTTCAGGCCACGGGCGGCCATCTTTTTCAAATTCTTCGCGATTAGCAAACCCAATCAGAATACCTGGCGGCTCCTTGCCATCGGTCATTTTCTCAACGATAGATTCGCTGCGTGTGATACGGGAATGATGCTGCCGACTCCACTCAAAATGCAATTCGCTCATGCGAGCGAGCTGATCAGCATAAGCTTCGTTGCCGCCCAGATCGATTACCTCTTCAGGGTCGTTTTGCAAATCGAACAACATTGGACGCATTTTCTCAACATGTATATATTTCCATCGTCCATCGAACACCATGACCAGGCGTGCATCAAGCTGATCAACGCCCACGGCTCGCCTGGCCTCACGCGTTGAGTAGTCATACTCAGACACACAATAATGTCGCCAATCAACAGGTTGATTATGCAGTAAGGGCGTCAGTGAACGACCTTCTATGATGTGCGGAAGTTGTTCTCCACCAAAGAAGTCGAGAAAGGTAGGCGTTAAATCAATTCCCTCAATCAAGGCATCGGTTGATGTGCCTCTGTTTGCATCAGCAGCTCTACGCGGGTCGTATATGATCATCGGCACTCGTGACGAACAATCATGGAAAAGGTCTTTCTCGCCCATCCAATGATCACCCATGTTATCGCCATGATCAGAGCAGAAAACAATCATGGTGTTATCTATTCTGCCTGAGTCTTTCAAGTAGGCGAACAGTCGCCCCATCTGATCGTCGAGCTCTTTTATTAACCCCATATAAACCGGCGCAACCAGATCTCGGATGTAGTCGCGGGAAAACGATTTGCAGACACGCATGTCCATCCAGGCTTGCGTCAGTGGGTGATCTGAATTGCGTTCTGTTTCCGAGCGATTAACTTTTGGCAGATCGCTGGCGGTATACATATTGTTATAAGGTGCTGGCGCCAAATAGGGCCAATGGGGTTTTATGTAACTTAAATGGCAAAGCCAGGGTTGTTCGCCCTGCGCTTCAATGTAGTCAATGCCGCGCGTGGTTAACCAGGCTGTTTCAGAATGCTCCTTTGGTACACGTGCAGCATATGGCGCATTCTCCAGCATCCAACCACTGAGTATTTCCCCATGTGGACCCATTGCACTATTAGCCCATTCCTCCCACGGGTTATCGCCATCCATGCCATGATCTCGCAGGTATTGATCGTAGTCTTGAGAGTGACGATAGGGGTATATGGTTGGGTTTAGACCATCGTCACGAATGAACACATCAAACCCGCATTCGCTGACCAGTGCGCCTATGGTGCTATCAGGTTCAATGCCCAAGCGTTTCATGCCTTCAAGGTCTGGTGTCATGTGCGTTTTTCCCACTAACGAACACTTCACTCCAATCTCACGCAAATGATCTCCCAGCGTAGGCTCACCCACTCTCAACGGGAATCCATTCCACGTGGAGCCATGGCTTCGGACGTAACGGCCGGTATAAAAACTCATCCGACTCGGACCACATATTGGCGATTGCACATAGGTACGATCAAATCGTACTCCACGACTTGCAAGCCAATCCAGATTGGGTGTGTCGATGTGTTTTGCACCGTAACAGCTAAGGTAATCCCAACGCAGCTGGTCGGCCATAATCCATAGAACGTTCATTGCTCTTACACCTTAATGAATTATGCGGCTAATAGTTCCGCATCAGATTGTTTTTGCATCCATGCTTTTTACTGTTTTGTTTCTGACAAAGTGTAAAACTAACCAGGCCACTGCGATAACCAACGCGGTTACATGCAGCTCAATTGGTTTAAATAAAATAAGAACAGCCAATGTTAATCGTAACGCTATTTCCATTGCCGATAAACGCTTGCGATCAAATCCTGCTAATGCACTGGCAATTAAATACAATGCCAGCATAAGCCTTATCAGCAACCAGACCAGCGGCGCTAAATGCAACGTACCATCATAACCAGGTAAATACTGAGCGGCTGATGGTAAAGAATTCGGGTCGAGAACAGCCGCCGTTATCAATAACAGTTCAGGATACATGGCAAACACGAACGGAATAATAAACATGACAATGCCTGATCGTACGGCTGAGAACGCGGTAGACATTGGCTCGGCTTTAGTAATGGTTGCGGCGGTAAAGGCTGCTATGGCAACAGGTGGTGTTATGGCAGAGGCAACGGCAAAATAGAAAATGAACATATGTGCTGTAAAAATAGACAACCCAAGCCCTGCTAAAACAGGACCCATTAATAACGCCACATTTATGTATGCCGGTACCGCTGGCATTCCCATGCCCAGTAACACTGCTAATGCCATGGTGGTTAGCAATGCCAGAAATTGAAATAAACCAGAACCACTGGCACCTAAGTCCATCGAACGTAACCAGCCTAGTACGTCGAGTGCAATAAAGTCGGACAAGCCGGTAAAGTTCAAGCAAAAATCAATTATTGATACTGCCAGGAACATCAAATAAAGCGTGGATACCAAAATACCGGAACCAGATAATGCATCAAGCAAGCGACCTGGCTGGCGACGCATGTCTTTATCCAGGAACAATAAAAAACACAACAAAATCACGGCCCACCAGCCCGCGCTGCCGGCATCACCCGCCGAATTTTGCACAGCTTGTAAAAACCACGGCAGATCTGTTGCCAGGCAATCTGCTCCAGCGCCTGCGGTTTGCACACCAAACAAAGATGCTATAAACCCACAGCCTACGGCTTCTTTCGGCGTGAGTAATAAAAACAGAATGAGCAGTATCGGCGCAAATATCATGACAAGATTAAGCTTGTCTGTGCGCGATAAAATCATGTCTGGCGTTACGTCGCCAATAGCTTCAATGCCCTGTTTTCTGGATTGGAAAACAGCCGATAAAAACATACAGAAAAAATAAGCGATAGCGGGAATGACAGCCGCTATGATGACTTCTCGATAAGGCACCGCAGTTAGCGCCGCCAGTACAAATGCTGCAACCCCCATGACCGGCGGCATGATCGACCCACCTGATGACGCTGCCGCCTCCATACCACCGGCAAACACTTTGGAAAATCCGCGTTTGATCATCATTGGAATAGTCAGCACACCGGTAGACAATACATTTACCACTGGCCCACCCGAAATTGTGCCGAACATGGCCGATGAAACAATAGCCGCGTGCGCAGGGCCACCGCGTAGTTTTCTTGTCCACAAAAAGGCGAGTTTTATTAGCGACTTGCCTCCAGCCGATGCACCAAACAGCCCACCAAGAACAATGTAGGGAAAAACCGTATTGAGAATAATATCCATGAACCTGCCCAGCAGGCCAGACGCGTTATTAACAAGCGCATCGTGCAGACGTGGTCGCCCATCGGATAACAACCGAGGTTCACCACCGATTTTTGTCATCAGGTATTTGTTGATATCTTCTGGCCCGTGAAAATACCAAACCAAAACGGTAATAACGGTGTAAAGCGCAATCGCTATTGCAACCAACACCAGAGGCAAACCCCAGACTTTTACGTTGTACGCCAGAAATACAGCCACGCAAACAAAGATAATAACAACGAGCCACCCACCCGTGGTATTGATGCATTGTGGATCGTCTACCGTGTCGGGAATGGGCAAACCAAAGTCTTCAGCAAATTGAATTTCAGCGGCCAAACTTTTGGCGATGAGTTCCGCACGTTCGCCTGTGATTTGATCAACCAAACACACGGCTTCAATTTCAACCATGTAGGTCAGCGAAATGGTAATCGCAGCGAGCACCAGTGCAACGTCCAGTGCCAGTCCAAGCCGACGCCGAGCGATTGAGCTATTAGCAAAGTCTCGCCACAGCGAGTATTTCAACGCAACGATTATCATCATTACGGAAAACGCGATGGGATAGAAATACTCGTAAGGGTACTTTCGAATGGTGAAATTTGCGTAGCCGAACAAACCAGCAAATGCGTTGTCTACACCAGGTACGCCAGGCATGGCATTGAGAAGCCCAACAATAACCAGCAGCAAAGCCAGCCAATAAACCAGCTTTTGTCCAAAGTCAGTTTGCTGAGTTCGTGCTGGTGCTTCAGTAGACATCAGATAATACTAATCCTTAAAATATACCAACGTAAACAT
>CALIMV010000269.1 GCA_938045275.1 uncultured Granulosicoccaceae bacterium | reverse complement strand
GGGTGTATGCGTGGGACTTGTCGGTGCGTACGGCTCATCTCGATAATGAGCATGGCTTCTTCAACTACCGAACTGGATTCCCGGTAGCTATATGATTCGCGATTTTTCTAAAAACATCCTGACCATTGAAGCGCATGCCGAAGGTAAGCCCATTGAGCTGACAAAAAAAGACAAATCGAGCTGGCTTGCGCCAGCCGGGCTACAGAACATCACACTGGTTTATCGGGTGTATGCGTGGGACTTGTCGGTGCGTACGGCTCATCTCGATAATGAGCATGGCTTCTTCAACGGCACGAGTGTGTTTTTATCTGTAGCGGGCCAGGAGAATCAGGCAGTGTCTGTGGAACTGCAAGCACCTGATGGTGACAAGTTCAAACAATGGCGGCTTGCGACCAGCATGAACGCAGTGAAAGTTAATGAGGCTGGTTTTGGCGAGTACAGTGCAACAAACTACGATGAGCTTATTGATCATCCGGTTGAGATGGGTACATTTGAGCGCATAGAATTTGATGCCTGCGGTGTGCCTCACGACGTTATCTTAACAGGTGAGTACTGCACCGATAATAACCGGATAGCGACTGACTTAAAAACCATTTGTGAAGCACAAATTCGTTTTTTCGGTGAACCGGCACCAGTAGATCGTTATGTGTTTTTAATTATGGTGGTCGGTGATGGTTATGGTGGCCTTGAGCATCGTGCGTCCACAGCATTAATGGTCACGCGGAATAGCCTGCCGATTATCGGCGACACGTCAATCAACGATGATTACTTATCCTTTCTCGGGCTATGCAGTCATGAATATTTTCATACCTGGAATGTGAAGCGCATAAAACCTGCGCGGTTTATACCGTTTCAACTCGAGCAAGAGTCCCATACTAATTTGCTGTGGTTTTTTGAAGGCATAACATCGTACTACGACGATTTGTTTTTGATAAGAACGGGTCTGATCAGTCGGCAACAGTATTTTGATTTGCTCGCTAAAACCATTACACGTGTTCAACGCGGAAGCGGTCGGCTTGTGCAAACCGTGACTGATTCAAGCTTTGATGCCTGGCATAAATTTTATAAACAGGATGCCAATGCACCCAATGCCATTGTGAGTTATTACTCCAAAGGTGCGCTGGTGGCGTTGTGTCTTGATGCCGAAATTCGAAAAGCCACCAGCGATGAAAAATCGCTCGACGATTTAATGCAGTTGCTTTGGTCGCGCTGGCTTGAAACAGCGCAAGGCCTGGACGAGCGTGAGCCAGAGGTGCTGGCCAGCGAGGTTGCCGGTAAGGACTTATCCGGCTTTTTTGAAAAAGCGCTGTATAGCACCGAAGAGCTGCCAATCGATTCGGCGCTTGAATACCTTGGCGTTGAGGTGCATTGGCGATCGAGAAAATCAACAAGTGATACTGGTGGTGGAAGTCATGAAAGTACAGATGCTGAAAAACCATCGCCGTGGCTGGGAGCGAACGTGGAGGGCGGAGCCGGGAAAGTGAATGTGACTCACGTGTTTGCCGCAGGTGCCGCGCAGCTAGCTGGCTTGGCGCCAGGCGATATCATTATTGCTATCGACAACCTGATTGTCAGTGCCGCTGATATACCGAGCCTTTTACAACGCCACGCTTCTGCCGAGTCGCTTAGCTTGCACTACAGTCGACACGGTGTATTGCGAACCACGCAATTGCCGTTAATGGCCCCGGTGCGCGATACCTGCTCGATAAGCTGCGAGGATGAAAAAACGTTGCACTGGCTGAGTGCCACGTCTGCATGAGCGCTGCCTCCGAGATACTCACTACTTCGATCATGCTCGAGGCGCTAAAGCGCCGGGGTGTGACCGATCTGCAGGTTGAAGTATTCGAATCTTTGCCATCGACCAGTGAATACTTGTCGGCCACTTTGCACAACCAGAACGCGAGCGGCTCAACACCGCCAAAAGGCTCGCGCTTGTGTGTCGCTGATTGGCAGACCAATGGACAGGGCCGGCGTGGAAAAACGTGGGTTACCGAGCAAGGCAACATCACTTTTTCGATGCTGGTTTCAATAAATAAGCCACCGGCGATGCTAATGGGGCTGAGTTTGGTGACCGGTGTGTGTGTTGCCGAAAGCCTCGGGACCCTGGCCGGTTTATCGGTCGATTTAAAATGGCCGAACGATGTGTTGGTGGCAGAGAAAAAACTGTGTGGTCTGCTCACGGAGTTGGTATCGAACACACCAGAACAAACACAGGTAGTGGTGGGTATTGGCATCAATTACAAGCAGCCGTTACACATTGACACTGTCGACTATAAGGCCATCAATTTGCCCGAGCTGGTAGCCTTGCCTCCGAGCCGCGCCGACCTGATCAGTGATGTGGTCGCCCGACTGCTTGGCGAGTACGCCGTGTTCGAAACCAGTGGATGGCCGGCGTTCGCCGATCGCTGGGATGCCTTTGATTATCTGAAAGGGCGTAAAGTCAGGGTGTTGACGAACGATGCCGAAGAGCATGCCGTGGCTGTAGGGGTAGACGACCAGGGCGCTCTGTTGGTTAGGGCCGACGGTGTTACGCGGGCGGTGTACAGCGGGGAAGTATCCTTGCGATTGGCCTGAATTTCGTCAATTTCTTCATCAAGATGCACAAAGAGGCCTAATATGGCATTGCACTTGCCACACTAAATGCTAGAATAGGGATTCACACGCGTGCTGGCGTAGCTCAGTTGGTAGAGCAGCTGACTTGTAATCAGCAGGTCGTAGGTTCGACTCCTATCGCCAGCTCCATTTTATTCAAGGTTTTGCCATTCTGGCTAAACTTCTGATCCGTTCAAGTCACCAGTAAGTCGCCAAAATGTGCATTCTCGGGTGTGCATTATGTGAGCGCAGGCAACATCAGAATAATCTTGATGTTTAAATGAGTGTCAGCCCAAGAATTGAATACCGCCAGAAGTATTGATTACCGCAAGAAGTAAGGCAATCAACAGCTATCTGTACAAAATAGCTCAGTAAAAATCCATTACGACTTCCGCCAGCCGCTTAACATCAGATCGTTACTTCGGTCGTTTTGAAATCGACAGCAGTATTTATTCTTGCGCAGCAGACTCTGAAAGTAAATTTTCGTTGGAGATTTCCAGCTCTGCGTCTATGGCTTTGTCAATTGTCGGCTCTGCGTCCAGAGATTGGGCCGGATCGCCAATGTCTCGTGTAGTACGAGGTTTAGTGATGTCTACTGTACGGTGCTCGCTTGGCTGGGTGGACGGGCTAGACTGAGCAAAGTTAACTTCCTGACCAGGGTGGCTGTTGGATATTTTCAGCTTGTAGGTTGGTTCGGGCATAATAATGTTGGCATCGTCAAAACCGAGTTTTAATTGTCTTATCGCTTCACTTCTTACTTTCATCAAATCATGTACTGTCTGATCGACCCATGCTCTGATTAGCAGTGTTGTATTGGATTCGCCGAGCTTGTCAACGGTTATCGTGCAGCCTGGATCAGACAGCACTCCATCAACCTTTTCGATGACTTCCAAAGCCAGTATTTGTGCTGCAAGAATGTCGTCTGATCTATCGATACCAACGGTGAAATCGAACCGCCTTAGTGGATTACGAGAATAGTTTGTTATGGTTGATTTATAAACGACTGAATTGGGAATCCGCACGTGATTGCCTTCTGCAGATACCAGTATTGTTGCTCTGGAGGTCAACCTGGCAACACTGCCTTCAATACCCTCAATAGAAACGTAATCTTTCGTCTTGAATGGGTGTCTGATGCTAAGCAAGATACTGGCTATATAGTTCTCGACTGTATCGCGTACGGCAAAACCGACTGCCAAACCAACAATTCCCGCCGCACCCAGTACGGTCCCTATAAGCTCGGTTGCATCAAGCAGGCGCAAACCGATATACAGGCCAATAATGAAAACAATCAGCCATACAATTCTGCCAAATAAATCGGCTATGAAGCTGTTAGGTGCAATTTTGATAAATACAGAACGCATGGACGCGATGTAGCGACCAAGAAACCAGCCTGCGATTATCACAGCCAGTGCTAAACCCAATAGAGGTATATTGCTAAAAAATCTGCGTGAGTCCTTACTTAGCTCATCAATTGAGCTATCCAGCCTCTCGCTAACTGCTGTGGTAACAGTCAACTGGTTGTCAACTTCCACCACGCCTTGAACCTTCGCCGCCAGCGCTCCAGCTGCTTCGATTGAGTTAGCAGACAACAATTCTCCTGACAAGGTAACAACGCTGTTGCTGACAGCCACTTCAATGCCTGCAAATTGCTCTATCTCCGAAAAGATACCAGTAAGTCTTTTTTTAATGTCCTGGTCGGCAGCTGCGTCAACTTCTGTGCTGATCGTGTTGGTCGTTTTCTGACTATTGTCGTCAGATTCTGTTGAGGTGTCTGTCAGTATTTCTTGTAGATTCTGTGCGTCAGCCGGTTGGCCTGAAAAGAATAGCAAACCGAGTGTCAGCATTAGCAGCAGTATCAGGTTCTTAATCTGTCTTACTCGTTCTAACTTTAATTTAATTTGATTCACTTACAAGCCTGTGTTGTCTAACGTTAAGTGCTGTCTAATGGTAATAAAAAAGGGTAATAATAATTCATTAATCATCAAAATTTGTGGCCGGCAATTGTTCAACTGCCGTAACCGAGCACTATGTTACGCACGCGGTGGAGGCGTGTCTGCCACGTAAGCACCGCGTTGGCCCAGCGGTTCGGCCTTACCTACGGTTGTATCAGCATAAGTTTGCAGCTCCATTTCTGCATTGAGCATAGCGCCCAGCACAATGGCAAAGTTGGTCAAGAAAAACCACATTAGAAGCACGATAAATGCGCCTAGTGTGCCGTAGGTTTCATTGTAGTTACCGAAGAATCTGACATAGACGGCAAAGCCAGCCGAGCCGCCAATGCAAAGTATGGTGGACAAAACCGCGCCCGCAGAGAGCCATCGCCAACGCGCCGGACATCGCGGTGGTGCGTAACGATACAAGATACTCAGTGATACAACAACGGCGATCAAAAACGTTATCCAGGAAAGTGTTGTTGCTAATCCTGCTTGCCAAGCCGATACAGGAAAATAGGCTAACACGGCTGGAACGGCCAACATAGTTGCCAGCGCTATGACAACAATGACGGTCGCGGCAATCGTCATACCCAGTGATAACAAATTCAGTCTCACTATGTTTCTGGTCTCCTTTTCCTGATAAGCAATAGTAATTGCATTGATAAGTGCGTGGACACCTCTGTGAGCGCTCCAGATTGAAAAGGCAAGCCCAATAAAAAGTCGAATGCCAAGAGTTTCAGAATATACCTGCGTAATGTTAACTAACTGATCAGTTAGTATATCGTTAACATCATCGGGTATAACCTTCGATAACAGGTTGAGATGGGTGATGACTTCAGCCGGATTAGCGATTATTGCATACACCGATACTATCGCTGCCAAGGCAGGAAACAGGGCGAGCATGGCGTAAAACGAAACAGCAGCGGACAACATCGTTACGTTGTGTTGTTCAATTTTTACAAACACACGCTTAGCGATTTGCCACCAATCACTGGCTGTCAGTTGGGTTGGCTTTGTGGCTCTGGTTAAGTTGTCTGTCACTATATTAGGTAAAGAGAGAATGTTGTTATAGCGTTGTCAGTACTTACTAATTCGTCTGTGCTGGATGGCATTGCATGATGGGCACTTACTTTTTTTAGCCTTGCATCATGCGTCGTTGTCGCTACCTGCAATGTTGCTACTGGATACTGAATTGAACCTAAGAATCGATATTTTTCGCCAGATAAGCTACGCCGGATAAGCAACTACGATGAGTGTCGCGGATGTATACCGTTCGGGTATCTTACCGCTGCACACCAGTTTTCGGGCTCGTTTTGTAAATATTACCTTTTGTACTGAGCGTTGATACTGAAGGCTTTTACTAGAAGTTGTTGGAGTGATATTGTAATAGGCTGTTTATAGTAAGAACGATTGTTAATGTAAAGCACAGGGTGTAGGGAGATATACCTCTGTTCATTGCGGCCATGTTCAACACTGTGCTTCATTCTTTGTAGAATAGTTGTCGAATTTAAAATCGACGATTAACCAGGTTCCTATTCTCTGTAATCATTTTTTGCTGTAACTGTGTGATTATGTTGTTCCCCAACCGGTATCATTTCAATCATGTTTGCAAAGGTCATTCGACTTCCTTATCTGTTACTCGTCTGTGCCCTGACTCTGTTATCAGGGTGTAGCGCTGAGAAAGCACTTGCCTTACTCAATGCCGTTTTGCCCGATGGCCATTACAAGAAAACGCTGGATGTAGAATACGGTACTAATGCGCGGCAAAAAATGGATTTTTATGTGCCGATAGCAGATAAAATCGATACTCAACATTCCGACATAACTGTGGTTTTTGTCTATGGTGGCGCTTGGCGCACCGGCCAGAAGAGCGACTATGAATTTATCGCTGAATCCCTGACCCGAGAAGGATTTAATGTATTAATACCTGACTATCGACTTTACCCTGAGGTTAAGTTTCCCGAATTTGTCAATGACATAGCTGATGCAATTGCTGTTTACGAAAAAAGTGTGCGCAGTATTAAAGATGGCAAAAATGAATCAGGTGCCGGCTCTCGGCTTGTCCTTATGGGCCACTCCTCCGGTGCGCATCAAGCTGCCATGCTGTTTACTGACAAAAAATATCTGAATACAGTGAATGTTAGCTCTGACGTAGTTGGATTTATCGGCTTGTCTGGGCCTTACGATTTACCCAGAGATTTGACAGAGGTAGCGGTAGTTTTTCCTGAATCGTTCGATGAATTAACGGTTAATCCAATTACCCGGACCAAAATCTGGACAGATAATACGCGTCCACGTGGAGCTGTTTTATTGCTGCATGGTGAGGATGATGAACGGGTTTTAGTCTCACACACAACGCGATTTGCTGAGGCGCTTAATGAAGCCGGTGTGGAGGTGGATGTGGCGAGACTAAGCGGTGGACACGCAAGGGTGGTGATTGCTTTATCCACGCCATTACAGTTTACGAATGATTCTTTAAGTTACGTCACAGAATTTTTGAATACCATTAATTAGCACTTCCTGGTGAAGTCAAATGATTGGACATCATTGCTTACTCAAGAACTGTTATACGAGCGCTACCTCGCATACAATACACTGGCGATTCGAAGCAAACAAGCTCCACGATTGTCTTTTTCATTGGAAATTCTGACTTAAGGAGATCTGCAGATGGCAAGTGTTCTAGAGTTCCTCAGCTCTGGTGCGAAGGCTCATTTGCATTGTCCATCTGCAATTGTTAATGCACTTCAGCATACCCTGTGCAATTCTTTCCGCAAAACAGGATTAGCCTACGGATTCGTTAGAATACTTATACTGTTTATAGTGAGGAAGAGGAAGTAGCTATGGTTCGTCATATTTTATTGATTCGATTTAACGCAGCAGCTAGTGCTGACGCTATTGATGCAGTGAAACAAGCGTTCTTAACGATACCTTCGAAAATCAAAGGCGTCGAATCTGTGGAATGGGGAGAGAATGATAGCCCGGAGAATAAAAACAAAGGCTTTACTCATTGTGTATTAATGACATTCGCGGACGATGCATCTCGTAGAAATTACTTACCGCACCCTGAGCATGAAGCGCTGGTGTCGATCTTTCGCCCTACATTAGAAGATATTATTGTGTTCGATTATAGCCTGTGACTTTTAGCGAGTAAGTGCGCGCTGGGCATAAAGTGACTTTCTATTCTCGCTTTACCCCAACGTTATGGTTGCTCACGAATCGCTTTTTTTAGTCAACTCTTTTGGATACAGCCAACCCATTTTTAAATAGTGTTGACGATACCGAGATTGAGACTGTAAAAGCCTGGGCTCCCGCGTATGAAAAACACGCGGCGAATATAGGTTTGTGTCAGCTGGACATGAATCGCTTATGCAGACCAGCCAGTCCTCCCATCAAGCAGGATTGATCTGAGCCAACACAGATCATCTGATAACCGTAACCAATGTAGCGCTCCGCCACATCCGGGTCGAAAGCCAGTGTGGCAGACGGAACACCTATTGCTTTGAGTCGCTCGGCTGCATCGCGAATGGCGGCCTGAGCCTCACTGTGCTCAATGTCACCGAGGTGACCCATAGACGCCGAGAGGTCGGCCGGGCCGATAAAAACGCCGTCCACACCAGGTACCTGTGCAATTGCTTCGAGCTCCGCCATTGCTTCCATGGTTTCCACCTGCACGATGACAGTAACCGCTTCATTTGCTTCTTTCAGGTAGGTTTTGTTACGACCAAAATTGGAGGCGCGAGACGAGCCTGCAACGCCTCGTACACCTTCAGGTGGATACCTTGTGTAGGCCACCGCATCGCGTGCTTCTTGCGGGTTTTGTACGTACGGAATGATGAAGTTCTGCACGCCCGCGTCCATAAGTTGTTTTATTAACACCATATCGTTCCAGGGCGGGCGTGCCAATATGCTGGAATCGCTGCCACGCATGGCCTGAAGTTGTTCTCGCACCGACGGTAGGTCGTTAGGTGCGTGTTCGCAGTCGACCAGCACCCAGTCGAATCCTCCATCACCTACTATTTCTGCCACCAGAGGTGAAGTCAAGCTCATCCAGATGCCGCGTTGTGATTGGCCGGTTGCCAATGCCGTTTTTAATTTGTTTTGCATAGTGTGCGTCCAATTAGCTGGACGCGAGTCCAGGTAACAGAGTTGGTTATTGTGAATGTCATGTTATCAATTTTAGTAAGCGGGTGCTTACGATAAAAAATTCCAGGCTTTTCATAAAGCCAATATGACCGATTACGGCTTGTGTATACGCTGATTTTTAAACGTACGACTTGTATTTACGCACTATTGAAATTAGTTAACTTACACAGTATGGTGATTGTATCGATTTGGAGGGCGTCAACAGTGGAGACGGAGAATCGCATGCTGGCGGCTTCTGGTCTAGCCATTGTGGTCGCCGTTTTTA
Source organism: uncultured Granulosicoccaceae bacterium (assembly GCA_938045275.1). GTDB lineage: Bacteria > Pseudomonadota > Gammaproteobacteria > Granulosicoccales > Granulosicoccaceae > Granulosicoccus. The sequence goes on along the minus strand of CALIMV010000269.1, from coordinate 15,517 downwards.
GCGCTATTGACTCTATTATTGTTCGTGTGCTCACGGAGAGTCTCCACCCTTTCACCATAGTTTTTTTTCGTAGCTTGTTCGGGCTGCTGTTCATCCTTCCGTGGTTACTCAGAGATCGAACGATTCTGACTACCAACTACTGTTTTCTTCATTTAATCCGAGCTGGCCTGAAGATGTTTTCGCTGGTCGCTTTTTTTATTGCGATCTCTACAGCTGCCCTGTCCGATGTCACCGCGATAGCATTCACTACTCCGGTATTTCTGACTATTGGTGCCTGGGTATTCCTCCGGGAAAAACCTGTTTTTGTTCGTGTGCTTGCTGTGCTGATCAGTCTTGTTGGCGTGCTGGTGGTACTACGACCCGGACAAAATGCATTTAATATTGCACTGCTATGGGCGCTGACGGGTGCACTGCTGACTGCGGCAATTCAATTAATACTGAAGGTCATGTCTCGAAAAGATTCCACGCAGACACTGGTCAGCTGGAATCTGTTTGCAATGCTGCCTATATCCGCGATACCGTTAATCTGGTTTTGGACTAAGCCAGATATGCTTCAGCTTGTTTTACTGGCTTTTCAGGGAGCCCTCGGTGCTGTGAACATGGGATGCATGGCCAAAGCGTTATCGATGGCTGATGCATCTTATCTTGCACCGTTTGAGTTCTTAAGATTGCCGGTTGTGACATTGCTGGCATATGTGATGTTTACGGAAGTACCCTATCCGACAACACTTATAGGAGGAGTCATAATTTTTATTTCAACATTATTGTTAATGAAGTCCACCAGGAGTTCGCACAGCAGTAAATCTGCTGCTGCGAACGCGCCCTGACGCTGTCGTTTTCATCGATCGTTTTTGTTACGTAGAACATCACGTAGAACATCTATGTATGTCAAATGATCGTAAAACCGCCCTCGTCATGGCGCACTCTTATGACAAAGAATTTTTCGCGCAAACGCCAGTTGGTAGATAAATTCGAATAAATAAGGTTTGATAACAAGGAGCTAGATAATGAATAAAATGAAAAACATTGTTGGTGCAACGTTATTGGCATTGCCCCTCTCTTTAGTATTTGCTGAGGGGAAAATTGTTACCGTCGTGCTGTCGGAAGAACCCGATGTGATCGACCCCTGCGAAGCATCTCGTTCAAATATTGGCAGAGTCGTTAAGCAGAATATCGCTGAAACCCTGATCGAGATAGATCCCACTGATGGCAGCATTACACCGCGCCTGGCAACAGAATGGGAGCAAGTAGATGAACTGACCTGGAATTTTACTTTACGTGAAGGTGTTATGTTTCACGATGGTGCCGAGTTTAATGCCGAAACTGCCGTAACGGCGATTAACCGGGCGCTTAACCCGACACAAGATTGTGAAATCAGGTTGAAATTTTTTGGCAACATCAATGTGATGCCGAAAGCAATTGATGCAACCACACTGGAAATTAAAACCGATACTCCGCAACCGATATTACCAACCCTGATGGGTACGATGGTTATCGCCAGTCCGAATACGCAAGCAGAAAAGGGTACTATGAATCCGGTAGGAACTGGACCCTATCAATTTGTAAAGTGGGATGCTGGCCAGGAAATAGTGCTGGAGCGGTTCGATGGATATTGGGGTGATCAACCGGAGGCTGAAGGTGCACGTTTTATTTGGCGCACGGAATCTGCTGTTCGCTCTGCGATGGTTAAAACAGGTGAAGCCGACATCGCACCGAATATCGCGTTACAAGATGCGACTGATGAGAACACAGACTTCAGTTACTTTAACTCGGAAACATCGAGGTTACGAATCGACATGACCCAAGCTCCACTCGACGACTTGCGTATTCGAAAGGCAATGAACTATGCCATAGATCGCGATGCATTGATTGGTAGTCTTTTTTCGGAAGATGTCGTTCCAATGACACAGATAGTGGTGCCCAGCATTAATGGCCATAACACTGATCTTACGCCCTGGCCTTACGATCCAGCGAAAGCTAAAGAGTTAATTGCGGCGGCTAAGGCCGATGGCGTACCAGTAGATAACGAAATTGTGGTGCTTGGTCGAATTGGTATGTATCCCAATGCCACTGAAGTGGCAGAAGCGATGGCGGCAATGTTGGCTGAAGTTGGTTTAAATGTGAAGTTATCCATGATTGAAGTCGCTGAATGGATTGATATTTTTACCAAGCCTTATGCCGAAGACCGTGGGCCTGTTCTTCAGGCAAGTCAGCATGACAACAACAACGGTGATGCTGTTTTCTCGGTATTTTTCAAATATGCTTGCGAAGGACCGCAGTCAACAATGTGTGATGAAGAAGTTGATAAAGGCATAACGGCAGCGAGTGCCGCTGTTGGAGATGAACGACGGGAAATCTGGCAGCAGGTATTTAAGAGACTGCATGAAGAGATCGTACCTGATGTGCAGATGTTTCACATGGTCGGCTTCTCCAGAGTTAATCCTCGAATTAACTTTACACCATCCATATCGACTAACAGTGAGGTTCAGATAGGGCAGGTGACGTTCAAATAAAATAAAGCCCGATTAGCAGATGTGTATCGAAGGGTTGCCAGTCGGTTTTGATGGCAACCCAAGTTAAATTAGTTTAATGAGTTTAATCAATTTAATGAGTTTAATGCGACGCACAGAATCCCGGGCTAATAACAAGTACAAATACCAGTACACTGACGGTATGAACGAAGCAGGGTATTCATGCGGCAATTTCTAGCACGTCGTATTTTTCACAGTCTGATCTCATTGGTCGGACTGCTGGTTCTCGTATTTTTTCTGGCCCGGCTTACCGGTAACCCCGGTGACCTATACCTTCCTCTCGATTCATCTATTGAGACAAGGCAGGCGTTTACTGAAAAACATGGATACGACGACCCAGCGTATATCCAGTTTGGTCGTTATGTCAGGGATTTGTTAAGTGGCGACATGGGCGAGTCGGTACGGAAAAAAAGACCAGCGCTTGAGATTGTACTTGAAGCCATACCCGTAACACTTATGCTGGCTGCCAGTGCGATGTTTCTTGCGCTGGTCGGGGCGGTGATTGTTGGAGCCAGAGCGGCCTATCGACCCGGTGGCGTATTCGATCGGGTTGCCAGTATTTCATCACTTGTCAGCGCAAGCGCCCCCGACTTCTGGATTGCGATCACCGCCATCATTGTATTTTCTGTGCATTTGCAGTGGTTGCCTACATCAGGACTCGGCGGACCGATTTACTGGATTATGCCGGTGTGTGTGTTGTTAATTCGGCCTTTCGGGTTGTTGGTACAGGTCGTTCGAAGCTCGATGCTTACTGTGCTCAGTGCTGCCTATATCAAAACTGCGCGTGCTAAAGGTGTAAAAGAGAAAAGTATTGTTTTCGTTCACGCATTGCGTAATGCCATGATACCGGTCATTACCGTTGCCGGAGATCAGGCCGCGGCGATGGCAAATGGTGCGGTCATTGTCGAAACCATATTCGGCTGGCCCGGCATTGGCAAACTCATGATCGATTCTATTGTTCAGAGAGACTTTGCCGTTGTGCAGGCTGCCATACTCGTCACCGCTTTTGTCATCCTGAGTATCAACATCGTGGTGGACCTTACCTATGCGGTGCTAGACCCCAGAATCAGAAAGCGCTCATGACCAGCCGGCTTACAGAATCTGTCGCAGTTCAACCCAAGGTACAGCGCAGCGTGGGGCTGTGGACAATGTTATGGAACGATAAGTTTGCCTTTGTTTCATTTCTATTCCTGGTGGTTATGGTCTTTTTAGCTGTGTTTGGTCCCTGGTTACTCGAACAACCTGCCACAAAATTAAACCTGCGTTTAAGAAACGCTCCACCGTTTTCACTCGACAACGGCTGGCTATACTTTCTGGGTGCAGATGCGCTTGGTAGAAGTATGATCGCACGACTCATTGTGGCGAGCCAGAATACCTTGCTCGTTGCAGCTAGTGCGGTAGCAGTGTCGCTTATAATCGGTGGTGCACTCGGTATTTTGGCTGGCTACTTTAACGGCAGATTCAGTACTGTGATTATGCGTTTCGCAGACATCATTATGAGTTTTCCGTCTTTGCTTATTGCGGTCGTTGTGCTCTACATTTTTGAGCCGAAAGTTGCCAATCTGGTGTTGGTACTGAGCATCACTCGATTACCCGTGTACATGCGTACTGCTAGGGCTGAAGTGCTGGAGATACGTGAACGGCAGTTTATAGCAGCGGCGAAAACGCTGGGTGCCAGCCACTCTCGACTGATCACCAGGCATATAGCGCCTTTGGTTGTGCCAACACTGACCACCATAGCGACGCTGGAATTTGCTTTTGTGATGTTGGCTGAATCCAGCTTAAGTTTTCTTGGAATAGGAATACAGCCACCCGAGATTACCTGGGGCTTAATGGTGGCTCAAGGTCGTAACTACCTTCAATCTGCCTGGTGGCTTTCTTTTTTCCCGGGTTTGATGATTATGTTCTCCGCACTTGCACTGAATCTACTATCCGGTTGGACCAGAATTGCGCTGGACCCGGTGCAGCGCTGGCGTCTGGAAATAACCAACCAGCAAGCATCATGATAGAAGAGAACAAGCCTATTCTATCGGTAAAAAATCTTTCCGTCGCATTCCGCACGGGCAACGCTGTAGTTGATGCCGTACGTGATATCAGTTTTGATCTTTATCCTGGGGAGACACTGGCAATACTCGGTGAAAGTGGCTCGGGCAAGAGTGTTAGCGCCTCGGCCATTATGGGGATACTGGATAGCCCGCCGGGTTTTTTGCGTAGTGGGAAAGTTGTTCTTGATGGCGTTGACATTCTTCGTCAGACCCGTGCTGAACGACGCCGACTGATGGGTAAAAGTATTGCCATGATATTTCAGGATACTCTCGCGCATTTAAACCCTGTGTACAGCGTAGGCTGGCAAATTGCGGAGAGTTTCAGGACTCACCTCAACCTTGCCAAAAACGAAGCAAACGACAGGGCTGTTCGGTTACTTGAGCAGGTCGGCATACCTAACGCGGTTCGGCGCGCAGGAGACTTCCCTCACCAGTTTTCAGGGGGGCAGCGTCAACGAGTCATGATCGCAATGGCATTAGCCCTTGAACCAAAAATCCTGATCGCTGATGAACCGACGACTGCACTTGATGTGACGGTGCAGGCTAAAATCCTCGATCTGCTTATCGAAATGCGCAATCAACGGGATATGGGTTTAATCATGATTACCCATGATCTTGGCGTGGCGGCTGAGGTCGCTGATCGAATCCTGGTAATGAACGACGGGGAGATTGTCGAGCACGGAGTCGTGTCGCAAATCTATGCCAATCCGAAACACAGTTACACACAAAAATTACTGGGTGCGATACCAGGATTAGGCAATTACAGAGAAACCCAGCACGATGCATCAAAAGAATCTGCAACACCATTGTTGCGTGTCGAAGATCTGACTAAACACTACATCACTGAGAAGAGCCTGTTTTCTCGTCGAGAACGGGAAATCGTAAAGGCATGTAATAACGTAAACTTTGATCTTTATCAGGGTGAAACGCTTGGGATTGTTGGGGAATCCGGATCAGGGAAAACAACCGTGGTCAATATGCTGTTGAAGTTGATCGAACCCACGAGCGGAAGCGCACAATTCAAGGGTGAAGATATCTTCACTATGCAGGGGCAGTCGTTACTGAATCTGAGGAGGCAAGTTCAGGCAGTGTTCCAGGACCCTTATGCTTCACTCAATCCTCGTATGAGTGTATTAGATATTATCTCTGAGCCTTGGGTTATCCACTCAGACGTTGTGGAGAAAAGAGACTATAAAGATCGAGTCGTTGAGCTACTGCAAAACGTCGGTATGCTGCCTGATCATGCGGAACGATACCCGCATGAGTTTTCGGGAGGACAACGTCAGAGAATCGCTATCGCAAGAGCATTAGCACTTCAGCCACAGATAATCGTGTGTGACGAGGCAGTTTCTGCGCTTGATGTATCGGTGCAGTCCCAGATAATTGAATTGCTCGCGAAGCTAAGAGACGAACGCGGGCTTTCCTATTTATTTATTGCACATGATTTGCCGGTCGTAAAAGAGTTAGCCGACCGAGTTATTGTTATGAAAGCAGGTGAGATTGTGGAGCGAGGCGCGGTAGATAAAATATTTGAACACCCTCAACACGCTTATACGATTGAACTGCTTGCGGCAAATCCCATCGCTGACCCTGAACAAGTTGCAGATAGAAGGCGACGACGGGGAATCAAGCAATGACCAAGCAACGACCAAGTAATGATTAAGCAATGATTAAGCAATGATGTTGCACAGTTAAGCGAAGTTTGCCCGGGGAACCACAACATGGAATTAGGATTAACTGATAAGACAGCGCTGGTTTGCGCAGCATCCAAAGGAATCGGGCTTGCCTGCGCCGAAGCGTTAGCGGCCGAGGGTGTCAGCGTATACCTGGTGGCAAGAAACAGGAGAAATCTCGATAAAGCGGTGGAGTCGATAGTGTTAGCTGGTGGCAAAGCCGATGCAATTGTTGCAGATTTAAGTGCGGCAGAATCTGCCGCAACCATAGCTGCTGCGTTACCGGAAGCCGATATTATTGTGACTAATCCCGGTCAGTCTCCGGGGGCTGATATTCTGGCAGGTCACGAAACCTGGGAGTCCGGCATCAGTGATATCGTCGGTAAGCCGTTTGGTCTGATCAATCAGTATTTGCCTTACATGGAGTCGCAGAAGTTTGGTCGCATTATCAACATTACTTCATCCGCTGTGTTGATGTCACACCCAGGACTGGCTTTTTCGGGAGCATTGCGGGCGGCTCTTACTCACGCCACGGCATCACTGGCACAACGTGTAGCTCGTTACGGTATCACTGTTAACAACCTTGCCCCTGGTCCGGTAGCTACTGACTCGTTGATGAATTTCTTTGCGCGATATGCCAAGGAAACTGGTAGGACAGTTGAAGAAGTACAGGCGGAACGACTTGCCTCTATTCCAACAGAGGCTTTTGTCAGCCTGGATGAGTTGGGAAAACAATGCGCCTACATAGCATCTGCTCATACTAAAAATCTAACCGGAAAAACGCTGTTGATCGATGGTGGGATAAATTCTTATCCTTTTTTGTAAGATTGTGCGGGATTTACCGATATCTTCTCCGGCATAAACGTGAAACTGGGACTGACGCATCCGGCTTTAATCATGCTGTCCGCTCAAGTGTGCGGGTGCTGGATTTTTTACCAATTCCCAGATTCATCAAATATGTGTATGAGTATTCAATATTGTTCCGCAACGGCCGATAAACGGCTAGGTTCCCGGAAAACAGACTTGGGAGACCACCCAGTCCGATTAACAGGTAATGGAAAGAAAACTTCTAGTTTTTGACGAAACCGGGGTCATCCAGCGGCTGTTGCGTGTATGCAAGTGGGATTTTCTGGAATCAAACCTGTCCGAATTTGCTGTGCCTGAGCAATTCACAAAAAGTGCCAACTCGCTCTACGTCGCTCTAGTCAACGGCAACTGTGAAGCCTGCCAAAAAACAATTGCAGCTATGCAGCGCTGCGATTTTGTGTCTTCGATTGTCATCGTTTCAAATGACTTAGAAGCACAAAAATTCATAGAAAGTGAGGTTCAATGTTCTGTTTGCTCGAATAGTGATATTACACACCCGTTTATTCAGCAACTCTTTCTAATAGCGGAGCAGGCCACAGTGATTAGGCAGCTACGCCATGAAAGTCATTGTTATCGCGAAATGGTAGATTCGTGCCCCGACTACGTTTTTATAAGAGATAAGAAGAATCGCATCGTATTCGCAAATGCCGCTATCGCCGGTTTGCACGAGATCAAACCATTGGAAATGGTAGGAAAGACCTATGCCGAACTTACCGGAGATGAGGAAGGGGGCAGAGAATCGGCTAAACAGGATGCCGAAATATTTAAAACGGGAAAACCGTTCTACCAGCACGAAGACTTCTTTCAGAATGATAGTGGCTCCGTACAATGGAATCGTGTATCAAAAAAGAGAATCGATGACTTCACAGGAACAGATCATTTTATTCTCGGCGTTGCGACGGATTTGACTGAATGGAAGAAAAAAGAAGTTGAATTACAGGAAAGTGAATCCCGTTTTCGTGCACTGTACGTACGCGAACAGGTGCTTAGAAAAATCAGCGACACGATTTCCGGTACAACCGAATCTGGCCCCATGCTAATGCAGGTGGCCAAAATGATACCCGAGCTGTTTGATACCGATCATGGTGGCATGGTAAATCATGACAGCAAGATAAATGTGGTGGTTATTTCTGACCAAGGTGAGCTTAGTCTGAGTTGTGCTCTTGAGTCTTTGGCTGTTACCCGAAAAAATTATGCTGTTTTTAAAGGGGTAGACGATAGTTCAATTACAGCTACGAGTATCAAATTAGATCAAAACATTGAGTATATTTTTTACGCTCTCAGGCCGTTCGGTATAGAGCCATTTACAGAGCAGGATGCGGAATTGCTGGGTGCGATTGGCAAGCAGTGTCTGCTGTCTATTTCAAAAATTGCTTTACACAAACAGATCGAACATCAGGCTCATCATGATTTGCTAACCGGGCTGCCAAATCGGCTTCAGTTTGAAAAATCGCTCAGGCTGCTGTTGTCTGATACAGAATCTGCCTGCGAAGCCTTCTCTGTTGTATTTCTTGATCTTGATGGCTTTAAATTAATAAATGACAGCTATGGTCATCTTGTGGGCGATAAAGTTTTGCAGGAGGTAGCGGAGCGGTTCTTGCTCGCGACTGATGGGCTGGGAATGCTTGCTCGTATGGGTGGTGATGAATTCAGTTTTTTGCTTCCAGATTGTCGCAACAGAGACGAGGCGCGGAAATTTTCTGAACGCATTTTGCAGAAGCTGGAGCAAGAGATTCCCGTTTCGGCACAGCGTTTTTCTGTCAGCGCCAGCATCGGTATAGCTCTGTATCCGGACGATGGATTGGAATTGATGGAATTGATGCGCCGTGCCGACAGTGCAATGTATCATGCCAAATATGCCAGCAGTGAACAGGTGGCCTTTTTTAACAAGGAAATTGAAGCCAAGGAAGTACGTTGGTTGAAACTGGAAAAAGACCTTGTCTCAGCAATGGAATCTAATGAGCTTGAATTGCACTTTCAACCTCAAATTGATTTGCAAACCAGAACACTCATTGGTGTAGAGTCACTGGCCCGCTGGAATCATCCAGAGCTTGGATATATTTCACCAGATGAGTTTATTGCCATTGCAGAAAAGAGTCACTTAATCCACGATTTAGGCTGGTGGGTCATTACCACTGCGTTCAAGCAGGTGAAGTACTGGCAAGATTGTGGGTATGATTTAAAAACTGCTATCAATCTTTCTCCAAAGCAATTTGATCAACCCGAATTCAGCGATGAATTTATTGCTGAAATTGAGCGTCACGGCATTCGTGAAAACAGAATCGAGGTAGAAGTGACTGAGTCTACGCTGATGAATGATTTGGATTCCGTCAGTCGAACTTTGCAAGTATTCCGTGATAGTGGAATCAGCGTAGCCATTGACGATTTTGGCACGGGCTATTCATCGCTAGGCTATTTGCATCACCTGCCGTTGGATATACTCAAGATCGATAGAAGCTTTGTCGGCTCCATGAGTCTTTCGGAACCTGAAAAATGCTTGATCGGCGTGATTTCGCGCATGGCAAAAGGACTCGGTTTAACCACAGTCGTTGAAGGTGTAGAAACGCTGGAACAGGTTGAAGCTACTACCTCTATCGGTTGTGATATTGCACAAGGCTGGTATTTTGCCAAGGCCATGCCGGCGTTTGAGGTGGAATCGCTAATTAGTGATGCTGCGAAAGCCGCAGAGGATGCGCGCAGGCGATCGGCTTAAATTAAAGTGACACCTCCAACAGTAGCGTACGCAGCGGCGCCATTTTGAACCGAACAATGAGCAGAACAACTCGGCCGCACAAAATTGAAGTCAGAGAACAGTGATTGACCGGTAGGTTATTCTAATGTTACTCGACATTAACGACGATTTTTGATCGAGTGACCTCGTCGTCTATCTCCGCTGAAGTAATTTCAAACATGAATTCATCTGTGCCGGTAAAACCTTCATTTGCTGAATAGAAAATCTCTTGGGCGTTGACTGGTTTTCCTGCGCAGTTCGGGCCGGTTTCAAGTTCAGAATCCTCACCGATGGTTCCGGGTGCCTGCTTTATGGTTATTGTTCCATTCGATGGCTTTTCTATCATTGTAATGTTGAATGGTTTAGATGCACAGTTATCGTCAAATACGTAAGCACTGTAGGTCATTATTTCTTTACTGCCCTCGGTTGTGTAGTCATAGTTTTTCACAGGTACGCTGCCACAGCCAACGGTGCACAGTAGAAAGCCAGCACTCACTGCTTTAATGCCAAAATAGTTCATCCGGTAAGCTCCTTCTTATAGAAAATTGTTTAGGAGAAAAATTCTTGCAGCTGCTCAACTTTATTTACTGTTTGATAAAGCTGAAAACCGGGTACTGAACGTTTTGCAACTCTCAATTTGAATCTCTCAACTTGCCTGTCTCAATATGCGCACTTGTGTGTCTCAATATGCGCGATGCCAGCCTTAAGGCGAATGCCATTGCTAGTTATAAGCGTGGCCTAAGTCTTTGCTGAATCCAATGCACTGTTTACTAACAACAATGATGATCGTAGTCACAATACTGATAAGATGGCGAACAGATTGACTTCTAAGCTTTTTTGTCAAGCTGATTTTAGCCCCTTATCTAACCACATCCTATTAATATCACGAATTTGTTCAATTAAAACAATAGGCTATATGGATAGTTACAATAGTTGTAGATTTGGTAGAGAAATGCGGTAGAAAGAGATCAATTATATTGATATACATGGATACAACACCGACAAAAAATTCAACTTCGGTATTTGTACCGAACGCAGAACACTGGTAGATTTTTCGATAAGGCCCACACGGCTAGAAGCGCGCTTCTTTACAATAGTGCTTGCTGCGCGGGCAATGCATAATTTGCTGTGGTGAGGGACTGAATGCAATGGTTATAAAATACAAAGCGAAATACATTCGCGATGGCGAGGTTGTCATTGACGATACAACCCTTATTGAACTTGGGTCAGATAACACAGAGCGTGAATCTAAAATTGATGGTTCACGCCCCAAAAGCCGTGCTGATCTGGAACAAATGATTGCCGAGTCTGAACAACGTAATAAAGAAATCGAGCCAAACGATGACACTCCGTCTGTCGACAAATAGACACCGTACTTAATAGACACCGTACTTATTTATAAAGCGTGGTGTCGTCGAACAGCAGTTACAATAAAAAATAAATTGCCAGGTCGTATAACGCTACCTTACATTGACGGTTATTTTTGATCGTCTAGCGCCCGTTATGCCGGTTGATGAAATCTCAATCAATAGAAAACCTAAGCTCCATGCTTGCCATCTGATTTTTCTCATTTTGTTCTCCATCGATTACGCGTCCCTATCAGGCAAATTTTACATGTTACTGCGGGACGAAATATAGACTTTGCCAATGAACTAAAAGCACTATTTTGCAGCACGGCGGTAGCAATGTCGTCATCTGCGAAACTGTAATGATTCAGTTCTGCAAAAGCTGTTCGAGTGAATACGGCAACAATGTGACTATTTCATTGCATGTCTGTCTCTGGTACAAGAAAAACGTGACCAAAACCATTGCAAATGGGTTTTTTCAATCTACGATTGCCAGTCGAAACTTTTGCAATGATCAGTGGTCTACGCCTCGATGGAATTATTTTTTGGCTATTTGGCAGGCTTGCTCACCCTGATAAACCCTTGTGTGTTGCCCGTGCTGCCTATTGTTCTGGCCTCTGCAATGCAGGCTGGGCGCTATGGTCCGTTAGCGATTGCCGGCGGCATGTGTCTGTCATTTGTCACCCTGGGAATGTTGATTGCCACTTTCGGGTACAGCATAGGGCTCACCGACACTCGCATGTCTGAAATTGGGGCTGTCATGATGATGGTTTTCGGATTGTTTCTGTTGGTGCCAAGGCTAAACTCGGCATTTGTAACGGCCACTGCAACAATAAGCGATAGCGCTGATACCCGTTTTTCCAGCATGCCTGTAACCAGCTTGAAGAGTCATTTTATCGGCGGTTTGTTATTGGGTGCAATTTGGTCGCCCTGTATTGGTCCAACGCTCGGTGGGGCAATCTCGATGGCAAGTCAGGGAAAAAATCTGGGTTGGGCGTTTCTTATTATGCTTAGTTTTGGCTTGGGCATTTCAACAGTGATCGTAGCGCTGGGCTACGGTACGCAGGAAGCTATCAAGCGTCGACAAAACAGCATGCGTGGGTTGGCTCAAAGAGCGAAGCCGATCATGGGCATCACGTTTCTGCTGGTTGGCGTGATGATATTTTTCAAATTCCATCACGTTATAGAAGGTTGGCTGGTATCGGTGTTGCCCAGCTGGTTTCAAAATTTGTCGACAAACTATTAGGGTGATGCGGTAACGCATCACGCATGTGAACCAGATATTATTACTTTAAACAAGAGGATTAATCAGTGAATAGACGAATATTTATTGCAAGTGCCGCAGCGGCGCTTAGTGCTCCAAAACTACTGCTGGCTGGTAGTATGGGCACGATTGAATACGCGCCTGGTTTGATCAAAGACAAGCTGGCAGCAGGCGAAACTGTGCTGGTAGATTACTCAGCCAGCTGGTGTGGCACTTGTAAAAGACAGGAGCAAGTGCTCAGTGAACTACGAACAAGCAATCCTGAGTTCGACAAGAACATCAGCTTTGTAAAGGTTGACTGGGACACCTATAGTTCGCATGAAGTCACAACATCGAGAAAAATCCCTCGTCGTTCAACACTCATATTGTTGCAAGGTGAAGAGGAGCTCGGTCGTATTGTTGCAGGTACTGACAGCGATCAAATAAAAGAGCTGCTTGAGCTTGCGTTGGTCGAATCGTAAACCACGCCGGAAATTACGCCATTCGCACTAGCGCCGGTTTTGATTTCTGCGCGATCATTTCTGCGCGATCATTTCTGAGCGATCTTAGTTTAAGTATCCGGGCGTTGGTGGCCCGGATACTATGGACAAAAGCAGGTGAGAGATAAACCCGGTTGCAACTGCTTTACATTTGTTGCAGCAGCGCTTCCAATGGCATATTCAACATTTCGCCAGCCATTAACTCTAGCGGAATAATTTGTTCGTTAAGTTTTAATATCAGCTCTTCCAGCGTGGCATTCAGCGTGACTTTGTCTTCAGTGACGGTCAAATAGGCTTGAGCCATGGGGTGCTCAAGCATGCCACCAAGTGGTGTGCTCATCAGTGCCGATTTGTCTATATCGATAACGGCGGTTCCAGCGTACGACTTTGCCAGGTCTCCAGCGGTAACCATGCCTGTATAGCCATCATCAGAACCATTGCCAGTGAACCATAGATCGACTGCTGCGTCTCCATCACCGTCGACACTTACAGCATTGAGCTTGATGGCCATTTTTGTGTCGGGTTTAAACGTTGCGCGCATTATCTCAAGCCCTTTTTCACTGAACAACAGTTCCTCAGGACGGGCAGTAGTTTTGAATTGTTCGATAAAAGCCTCGTTGGCCATCATTTCCGTGACTGAGAAACCGGTTAATGCCACGGCAGCGTCAAACGACTTTAAAGGCAGTGCCTCAACTTCCAGGCTATCTACACCCACATTGAAATTTGCCGATGGCTCATTGGAGCTAAGATCCTGAACAAGGCTATAGTTAACACCTTTAATGTGCGCGACCTGGTTGCCTCTGTCAACGATCGTGCTCTCATCCATTTTTAGATCGAAGTTTAAGTCGTAGAAATACGGCGATTTTCTTTCGTCACCTTCCAATTTGCTTGCATTGAAACTCATGGTAAGGTTCGACATGTCAGCTTTTTTGTCACTGCCTTCGCTGAACAGAATTTCTTTTAATACACCGTCGCCTGATACATTGCCGTCTGCTTCGGTAATCACGTTAATGACGGAGGCGCTGGTTTTTATTTCCGAATCGTTTTCTGCATGATTAAAGGCGTTGATCTTTATTTCGCTATTGGTTGCGCCATCTACGGCCACTTCTGTGGTAGCCACAAACGGCTCCCCGGATTCAAATGATTTTAAAACCTCTTTCACGTCATCCGGATAATTTTCGTCAATCAGCAGTGTGGTGATGATGCTGGCAGCACCAAAGCGTGGATTCTCTGGGGCTACGCTAACCAATGAATGATTAATTTGGTGTTTGAGAGAGAACTGTATGTCTTGGCCTGAGGCTTCTGTGGAACGAACCTCAGTAATAGCCGTGCTCTCCATGATGCCAGCTTTGTATTCGGTAGATTTAAGAACGAATGCATTGTTTGAGTTTAGTTGCTCCAGCAAACGGGTATATGCCGCTTCGGTTTGAGCACCACTGTAGTAGGTTGTTCCAGCCCATGAGGCACCAGCGACCAGTGGCAGGGCGAGAAGTAATTTTTTCATCATTTAATGATTGTCCTTGTTTAAATGGTCAAACGAATCCGTGCTGGCATTCGCGGTCTGCGGCAATGTAACTGATCTAACGTAATTTTAGCAGGCTATCGCCGTTGAATTTTCTGCACAAGCCCTTTTTGGAGCAGTTAGTGGTTGTTTGGTTCTATTACCACTAATTTATGTCGTAATTACCCGCAAACCCTATTCCACGCTGACACCTGCAACACGTTAGTTGGTAACAGGCAGATTCACATGTGATGAATGACTGATAAGTAATAGCTTCAAAACTGTGCTGCTGCTGTCTCAATCTGACCGATTGCAAGACGCTATCCATAAGTATCGGACACTAATGGATATATTAAATGTTTAAGTGGAATAAACATGGAGCGTTTAACCTTATGTTAGCTGGTAGCTTATTGATGCTGGCTTCGTGTGGTAAATCATCACCGCTGGATACAGACGCTGATGGCAGTGGAGCTGATCAACAAACGGTGGAATCGGCTAATACTGTGCAGTCGATAACAGTTTCGGTACCGACAGCGAATACAAGTTCTTTGCCCAGCTTTGGCGCTGCTTTACCAGCTGTGCCAACAGACTTGGAAACGTTGGTTATGTCGGTCGACTCAACAGAATCGGCTGCACCACCACTTGGGGCTGTCTCAGAATTAAAACCGGATAATGAACCACAAACGGTCGCTGAGCCCGAGTTGCCAGCCAACGAACCCGAGCCAACTGCAGAACCATTGCTCTCATTTACCGCAAACGAACCCAAGCCTGATGCAAAACCTTTGCCCCCGTCTGCCGCAAACGGCGCCGCCTTTTGCGAAGGCCTGTTTTCAAACGCAGACTCGGTTGTGGTTCCGCCATTGTCGAAGCCTGACTATTTACAACAATACAGTGACCCAGTATTTGGTGCACTTGTAACCAGAATTACGGATGGTGTATTTGGTGAAGTGAATAAACCTGCCTACAGTACTATGCAAGCATGGAATGCAGATGAATCCTTGCTGATGTTGTACCGTACCGGCGTTAGTGGTGCAGGCCATAAGCTACACAATGGCCATACTTACGAATTTATTCAAGATC
>CALIMV010000268.1 GCA_938045275.1 uncultured Granulosicoccaceae bacterium | reverse complement strand
TTTAATGCGAGTCCAACCACGCACGAATAATCTGTTTATGTCGTTCACGACCATAACTAGCAAAGTGACCGCCGTGAACAGTCTGGACGGGAAAATCATACAGCCGCAGCATACTATTGTAATAATCTTGAGCATTGGCATGGTAAGTGTCTTCGATCAAAGGGCCATCGTACACAATGTCGCCACTGAATAAAGTGGCTGTCGCTGCTTCCCACAACGCTATCCCACCGGGAGAGTGGCCTGGTGTGTGAATAACTTCAAGCCGCCGATTACCAAGATTTATCACATCGCCATCTTCCAGTAATCGGCTTGCAGGCGCAGATTTTACTGCGTAGCTTGTCGACATATAGGGAGCTGGCGGAAGAGCTGTAAATATTTCATCATTTACATAAGGGTCGGCTAGCGTACTCTGCCGGCTTGGCTGCGATAATATTTCGGCTTCGGCTTTATGTACACATCGATGGTCGAATTCGTGATGGCAGCCAATGTGGTCAAAGTGGGTATGGCTTGCAATAGCCTGACACATTTTCTCTGTTACCAACGGTACTTGCTCACGCAAACTGACCACGCCCATGCCGCTATCGATCAGTGCATCTGACTCACTGCCTCTGACATGCCAGATATTACAGCGATAAAATTCTGTTATGTGTAGTTCACTTATCAGCCTTACATCATCACTGAATTTAGTGACTGTATACCAGTTGGCAGCATCAATTCTATGCACAGCTATTGTCCGCTCATGCGAGTAACACCACAATCGATTCGCTGTTTATCCGTAGTTGCATAACCGAATCATTCTTAATTAATTGCGACTGTGGCAAATTCGCTATGTAAGTTTTCCCATCATCAGCCAATAACTGACAGCGCTGATGCGATCCAAAAAAAGCCCGATCGCTTACTCGGGTATTGCCAAGATTTACGTTATTATCCATTGTGTTATCCTGCGCCAGCACATGTTCTGGTCTAAAACATATTTTTACGTTGTCATTTACATTTACATTACTGTTCACACAACACTTTTTGTTTAAACTAAATTGCCCCAGATCGGTATTAACAGTGATGATGTCATCTGCAAATTTGTCTATTCGCCCTTGCAGTAAATTCGCCTCACCCATAAACGCAGCCGAAAACACGGTTTTCGGTTTGAGGTAAATAGATTCTGGCGTCCCCTGGTCCTCGACTTGCCCTTCATTCATAACGATGATTTTATCCGCAATGGCCATCGCCTCTTCCTGGTCGTGAGTTACGTGTATGAACGTTGTACCGATTCGTCTTTGTATGGCTTTGAGTTCATCCTGCATTTGCCGTCGCAATTTCAGATCGAGCGCACCAAGCGGTTCATCGAGTAACAAAACATCCGGATTGACTGCCAGCGCACGCGCTAACGCCACGCGTTGCCTTTGACCACCAGAGAGTTCATGCGGTTTTTTTCGCTTTGAATCCTCAAGACCAACCAGTGCCAGTAATTCAGCCGATTTACTGAGCCGCTGCTTTTTTGACTGACCTTGCATGCGCAAGCCAAAACCGACATTGTCCTGCAGATTCATGTGAGGAAACAACGCATAGTCCTGAAACATGGTAGTGGTAGCCCGTTTCGCCGGAGGCACATTGGTAACATCGGTTCCACCAAGATGCACAGATCCGGCAGTCGGATGTAAAAACCCGCCAAGCACAGATAATAGCGTTGTTTTACCGCAACCCGATGGTCCGAGTAATACGGCGAAACTGCCTGCTTCAATGGTCAAATTGATATTGTTTAGCGCCGTGAAATCGCCAAAGCGATGCGACACCTGTTTGATTTCAACTGTTGCAGTCATTTTTGTTTAATCCTGCGAAATACCAGCAACTCTGCAACCAGTAGTAGCACGATAGAAATCATGAATACCAGTGAACCGGCAGCATTGGTTTTAGGGTTTAGCCCGGAGCGCAACATGCTCCATATCTCTACTGGCAAAGTTACTTCAAAACGCGACAACAGAAACGAAATAATAAATTCATCCCAGGAAAATGTTACTGCGAGAAAAAAACTGGCAAGAATGGACGGTAGCATCATGGGTACTGTGACCAGCAACAAGGTTTGCCATTCATTGGCACCAAGATCGTTGGCTGCACGCTCAATATTGACTTGGTGATCACCCATTTGACTATAGATGATCGCGAAACAAAGCGGCGTATTGATTACCACGTGGCCAATGCCAACAGTCCATAACGAAGGGGCAACGCCCAACGCGTTGAACATAATCAGTAATCCCAAAGCTATAATCAGATAGCTGACCGTCAGTGGCGCAGTCAGCAAGGCTCGCTGCAGTCCCTTTGCCGGTAAATGAAAACGTGCTAATGCGTAAGCGGCCAGAAACCCGAGAACTACCGCTACTACAGATGAGCTCATCGCAACAATAAATGAATTAATCAGTGAGTCGATCAATCGACTGTCTGCCAGGACGGCTTCATACCAACGTAAGGTAGCCCCTTTAAACGGCATTATTGGCAGCCGACTGTCCTGGAACGAAAACAGCACGAGCACAACGACCGGTAAAAATATAAATCCGTACAGAAGTAATGTATAAACCGTTGTCAGTATTTTCTGCAACCACTTACCAGGCATCTCAGGTTCGCTCCATCTTTAACCATCGTGCACATAAAAGATAAGCGATGATGACTACAGCCATTAAAATAATTGACATAGCTGCCGCGTTTGGGAAATCGGCTCGTCGGCCAATTTGCAGCATGATCACTTGAGGTAGCACCAGTTCATTGCTACCACCAAGAATTTTTGGCGTTATATAGTCACCAATGCATAATACAAATGTTAGGAAGGCACCAACCATGATTCCCGGCAGTGTTAACGGCAATATCACATGCCAAAAGGTGCGCAACGGGCCAGCTCCAAGATCTGTTGCAGCCCGTGCGTAATTCGGTGACAACTGTTTCAAATTGGCGTAAATGGTCAGCGTTAACAACATCACAAAAAAATGCACAAAACCAATTATTGTGGCATAGCGAGTTGAGGCTATAGCAAGTGGCTCTGCAATAATCCCGACATCCAGCAGAAACGTATTAACAATGCCTTGTTTCGACAACACCAGCAACCAGGCGTAAGAACGCACAACGTATGAGGTCCAGAACGGCAGGATTGCAAGGATTAAAGCAGTTCGTTGCCATCTTGCAGGTACGCGCTCAGCAATAATCCACGCTAATGGATAGGCCAGCACGATTGAGATAACAGTAACGCAAAAGCTGATTTCAATTGAATTCAGCAGTGATTTAACCAAATGAGGTTTGGTTAGAAATTCAACGTAGTTGTCAAGATTCCAGGTTGCGACAATTTCGCCTCCGATGCGATGCCATAGGCTCATTACCGCCATAAACAAAAACGGTATAACAAAGAACGCCACTGTCCATAGTAGCGCTGGCAACACGAGTCGCCAGCGCTTAAAGCCCGACCCCTGACGTGTGATGGTCACAACAAGTGATTCCGGATTTGCAGATTGCCGCACTAAATGCTCAACAATCTGAAGACTGTTAAGTTAAGACTAACGTTGTAACATCTCAGTCCATAAATCTTCCATTTTTTCATCCAATTCAGCACTCACTACTGGATACAGCTGTGAATTGGCCAGATACCCTGCTTGTTGATCCCAGCGCAAAGCAGCTTTCTGCTGATCGTTAAGCATGGGTCCGGTTTTCATATTGGCAGGCATCGCCCAATAACAGGAAGAAGTGGCAAGTTTTGCCTGACCTTCAGGGCTAAGAATATACTGCATAAACTTTAATGCCATCTCTGGATTCTTGGCATCTGCCAGTGTAGTAACCGACTGGGACCACATTAAACCACCTTGCTCAGGTAACACCCAATCAAGATTCGGCATCTCTTGTGAAAGTACGCCAGTCAGCCACTCTCCACCACCAAACAATATATCAACTTCACCAGTGGCCAGCGCGGTTTGACTAGACACTACATCCGTAAACTGACTGGCGTTTTCTTTTAGCTTGAATAGCGTATCTTTTATTTCTGGCAGATCACTTTCACTCAGCTCTGCCGTTTTCTTACCCAGGCCCATGGCAACCAGTCCAATCATGGGCGTGTGCCAGTCATATACTGCAATACGTCCTTTGTACTTGTCACCCCAAAGCGTTGTCATATCCAGCATGTCTGCCGGATCGACTTTGTCTTTATTGTAGGCAATGGTGTTATAGCCGAATAGTTCGGTCATCCCGTACCATTTACCATCTATCTTGTGATTTTCTTCCAATAGCACTTCTGGCCAGATATCTGCTATTGGCAATGCCTCTTCCGGGTGACTGGCCAACAAACCGTCTTTGGCAAGCTTAGGAACATCAACACCATCAATTATCAATACGTCCCAATCGCCAGGCTGCGACTGCTCCAAAATTGATAACGCCGCACCCGTACCCTCAAACTCTTTTAAATTTACTTTGACATCGTTGGCTTCTTCGAACGGGCGAATAAATTCCGGATCGGTGTGATCGCACCAAACTAAGGCATTAATACTACCAGCCGCCAGTGCTGATTGCGTCCCAGCAAAACACATAGCCCCCAGCCCGGCTAGCACGTAATTTTTTAACTTTCGCGTGTTCATTTTCGCTCCTGAATTATTCTGAAAAGTTTTTCGAATCACAAAAGCATTATGCCCTCATCAGTTGCAGAGGTCGAGAACAATGATTATTGGGTAAAATTTAAATAGCACCAACACTTGCTGCGCTGGCTACTTTGTGCATCCACTTTATATGCGTTGGAACGAATAACTTGTTGCGTTGATTAAAGAGTTTAGCTTTGCGGGGAATACACTATTTTCAACGGATAATGCCTTGTGCTTTGTACGACAAAAGACCACGATTGCAGTGACCCTTGCAGGAATTCCAGATCAATTTTTTACACAACCTTCCAGCTAATCTATAATCCAAATCTATTCAATATACGTAACACTTTATTGGCTTTTTATCGTATCACTTACGGCCCTGCCTCCATCAGAGCTTTCTTAAAACGCCAATACAGTCAATTTCTGATACCTCAGATAACACTAACAATCAGATGCACAGAAAACTCAAATAAACAACGCTTACAGTCAAATTTAGACGCCTTATTCCAAATAGCGCGTAAAAACTCGTTGAGCTTCAAGTCATGGTAAGTGCGTCTTTGCTGCTAAAAATAGAAAACTGAATTGCGTTAAACTGCAGTTTTATGAAATCTGCTTATTGGAATGGCCGAGAAATAGAATGCAGATTGACGGCGTGATCTCAAGCCGCTAACTTATCGTTCTCCGCATCAATAAGGTGTTCTTGAAGTATTTCAAAGATCCGTTCAGCTGGTATAGCATCCGTATCAAAACCGGATTCTGTTTTAATATTCTCGAATTCTCTAAGCGAGTCAGCGTTGTAACCAACGTATGCCATTGACCAATTATCAAATCCGCGATCAGCAATTTCTTCGTAGGACAAAACCACGACGCTGTCGTGCCGCATGTCACACTGAATTCGTTCGAAAGTTTCTTCCAATGGTCCTTGTGGTCCTTCCAACACCTGTGCGAAACAACCATTGTTGAACATCAGCGCCCCGGAAATACCAGCAGCTGAATTCGCTTTTCGGGCAAATTCGAGTATGCACTGAATTTCATTTTGCATTTCAGCATTACTGCCCTCCATACAGTTGTTGCTGATATAGATCAATCGATAAATGGCGTTGCTCATAACATTAAACCTGACTTAAGGGTCAATTTTCACACTATTAAAACTTTGATCGGAAATGAACTTTTCTATACTTGCCGCTTGCAGTGGCTTACTGATTAAATAGCCTTGCGCCGCCTTGCAGCCATCATTTGCTAACTGCATATATTGGTCTTGCGTTTCAACACCTTCCGCCAGCGTATCCATGCCAAGGTTTACGCCAAGCGCAATAATTGCATTGACCAGCGCTCGTGATTTTTCTGTCTGTTCTCCGCGTACGAACGACTGATCAATCTTTATTTTAGAAAGAGGAAAGTTACTGAGGTTACTAAGTGATGAGTATCCAGTACCAAAATCGTCCATCGCGATACTAACGCCCATCTCTTTAATTTTTTCAAGTTGTTTAAATACTGCTTCAGGGTTGTTTATAAGCACCGATTCAGTTATTTCTATTTCCAGACGGTTTGGTTGCAACCCGCTTATTGTCAAAGCATCTTGTATGCTGTTAACAAAACTTTCGCTTTCAAATTGCACTGGTGAAACATTTACCGCAACGTTTAAATGTTCAGGCCATTTCACCGCTTCCTTACAGGCAGTGTTCAGCACCCATTCGCCAATCGACACAATTTGCCCGGTTTCCTCAGCAAGTGGAATAAAATCCATTGGGGATATAAGCCCGAGGGTCTCATGGTTCCAGCGAATTAAAGCTTCGAACCCGGTAACAACACCTTGAGACAATTGAACCTGAGGCTGATATACCAAGCTAAACTGTTTAAGTCCAATAGCACGTCGCAAGCTTGTTTCAAGATCTCTGCGCCTTAAGGCGTTTTGCTCCATAGTTTGTTCAAAAAAACTATAGGTCCCGCGACCTTTGCTCTTTGATTCATAAAGTGCCAAATCAGCGTGACGCATCAGATCAGCTACATTCTTTGTTTCGTCGCCAAGCACAGCAATACCCACACTGGTACCAATACCAATTTGATGGCCATCGACCAAAAATGGGCGTGAGATCATTTCAACCAACCTTTTTGCCACCTTCTCAACGGAGCCAGATGATTGATCTTTGTTTGTGTGCACAATAACGAATTCATCTCCACCTAGTCGCACAATCAAATCGTCATCACGAATAGCACGACGAGCCCGTTGAGCCACCACCTTTAGTAGTGTGTCACCAATGCCATGACCTAGCGTATCATTCACTATCTTGAAGCGATCAAGATCCATTAGCATCAGAGCGGCGACCTGCTTACCGTCAGCTGATTGCCAGCTTTCAAGAAAAATATCCAGTTGGCGTCTGTTTCCCAACTGTGTCAACGGATCTATCAACGATAGTTTGACATGCTCGATTTCAGAATGCCCTGATTTGATTGGCTCAAGTACAACCAATCGACGATCGCTATCTATAGCGGCAATATTTAATCGACAGTGCTCGTTACTGGTAATTTGAAGCTCTATCGTGCTGCTGTTGGTGTCGCTTAGTGCGCTTGCTAGTTCATTGGCATTTTCAGGGTAGCGCTGCTCAAGTTTTTCCAGAAAACTCAGTTGTGAGCACTCAGCATCTATGTCAAGTAATCGGGAAAATTCAGGATTAGCTGAAATAATGCTGGCTTCACCGTCAACTAAGGCGTAAGTTGCCATGGCGCCATGTTGAAGCGGCTCGGCGTTCGCTAATTGACTGGGGACAGTGCCGTGCTGTTGTGATGCAGACACTTCGTTATCGCTGGGATGCAGCTCTGATCCACCGGCCTCTTTTTCTAATGGTAAGTTACTGTTCATTCAATGAATATCCCGCTTGTAGCGAGGATATCGGCCGGTTACAGCTTAAGCTTTAATTAGCGAAAATGTGATGTGGCTGCGTCCTGAACCAGCTGATTTGGGCGTTGTTTAACACTGGTCATGAGGTTCGACACGATTAAAATTTGATATTAAGCCCCGTGTCAATACCAAACCAATTTATCGATTTCACTCATGACGTTATAGCGATTTATCAGCACCACCTAAATCCACATAGGCTTCAACCCTTAATAATGCACCAGAATAACGGACAATTAGCTGGCTATCGAGTCTCTGGTTCATACTAATGGTTAGTAATGCAAATATCGGTCAGCCGGGAAACAGTTGACAACCGACTTGTTTTCGTCGTATTTTTTTAGCAATGGTAAAAAATAGCTTTCTTGCACTAGAACGAGCACCCAATGATCTTGGCGATGCACTGCGCTCCAGACGTAAAGGGTTGGGTCTGACCATGCAGTATGTGGCCGATCATGCCGGCTTGTCGGTTGGCTTCATCAGCCAGGTTGAACGGGGCCTGACAGCACCTTCGCTGGCGTCTTTGGCGTCAATTGCCGAGGTGCTAAAAACAGATATCACAGCCTTTTTGAAACAACCACCGAAAACAGGTCAAACAACACATGAAGTCAATCGATTAGCCTATTCGGTATCCGGTGCAGACGTTTCCTATGAACGACTTTCTACCTCGTTCCCTGGCTCGAAGCTGCATTCAGTCATCGTACATGAACCGCCTGGCCATCGTATTGAACCAATCAGTCATCGGGGTGAAGAAATGTTTTACATCATCGATGGTGAAATTACTATTGAAATAGAAGGTGACGCAGAAATTTTGCGAAAAGGCGATTCGATACATTTCGACAGTCGCCGTGTCCATTCAATTTGGAATCACACAATCCTAACGGCATCGATATTGTGGTGCGGGACCATGGATGTGTTTGGCGATGCGCCAACTCCCATTCATAAAGAGGTAGCTTCACCTGAGGCTACTGATATAAATAACGGAGAAAAAAATTCATGACCAGAAAAACAACTTTGGCAACCGTGTTGTGCGTAGCCAGCCTGTTATCAACACCCATCTTTGCCGAAACCGTGTTGCGTATTGACGAAGTCGCCGTTGGCGAATTAGACCCTGCCAAAGCGTCCGACTACGCTGATAGTATTCTTATGTTCAACGTATACGATACCTTGGTGATTCCACAGCAAGGCGGGCCGGGGCATGTTGCGCATCTTGCCACCAGTTGGGAGTCTGATGGAGCCACTTACACATTCGAGTTGCGCGATGACGTTAAATTCCAGTCTGGAAATAGCATGACTGCTGCAGACGTAGTCTATTCATTAGAACGTATGCAAGCGCTTGGTGCTGGTCTTTCCTATCTTTTCACTGATGTCAAAGCCGAAGCAAAAAGCGATACCAGTGTGCAGTTCACCCTTGCACAACCCTATGCACCATTTGTTGCTTCATTGGTTCGCTTACCTATAGTCGATATGGCATTTGTAAAAGCCAATTCAGAATCTGAATGGGGCGAAGAATTTCTATCTGCTAACGGTGCTGGTACCGGCGCTTATGGTGTGAAATCCCACAACCCACAAGAAGAAACCGTTATGACAAAGTCAGACAGTTATTTTCTTGGTGTCCCGGACGTAGCTCCAGACACGGTCAGGTTGCGTTACGGGCTTGAGGCCGCTACGGTGCGCACATTAATTTCGCAAGGTGAACACGATATAGCGAGTCAGTGGCTACCGCCAGAAGTCATACAGGCACTGGCCAAAGACGGTGCGCAATTGCTGACTGAAAGTGGCACTGGTGCATTTTACTTTAAGATGAACACGACCAAAGCGCCTCTGGATGACGTGAACTGTCGCCTTGCGCTCAGCCACGCATTCGACTACGGCACAGCTGTGCAGATGATCGCCATAAACGATGAAGTTTCTGCCGGTAGTCCTGCCAGTGGTGCTATACCAGTAGGTATGTATGGTGCAAACCCTGCTGATGCTGTCATGGCACGGGATATGGACAAAGCTAAAGAGTATCTCGATGCATGTAAATACGACGCTGCCGACTTCAACATTGAAGTCAGCTGGATAGCAGAGGTACCATTGGAAGAACGCTTTGCGTTGCTGATGCAATCAAATTTTACTGAACTGGGTATTAAATCGGAAATAAAGAAACTGCCATGGGCTTTGTTTGCAGAGCAAGTTTCCAAGCCGGAAAATACGCCACATATCAGCCAACTATTCGTCAATGCTGTCACTGGGGACCCTGACACATTGCTGTATGGCATGTACCACTCATCCACGCCTGGCACATGGCAATCTCCAGAATATTTAAGTGATGCCAAAGTCGATGAATTTCTCGATGCCGGACGTTCAGCCGCAGACGATGCTGGACGCGAAGAAGCTTACAAAGCCTTAAACGCCCGATTAATGGAAATAGCGCCAACCATTTACGGTTTTGATCGCCAATCTGTATTTGCGGCTTCAAACCGCGTGAAAGTACCCGCCCTGTCTGATGCTTCTCAAGCGTTCGGGTTAGACGGAATGGGATTCAGTTTTCGTCTTATGGAAATGACTGAGTAAAATTGACGTAACTGCGGTTGCCGGACAACGATAGTCCGGCAACCTATTCTCTTTTTAATTATCCCGAGAATCTATTTGTGGCTTCAGTGATTGGCCTGCTATTCCGACGGTTATTAATTTCATTTATCGTCTTGATTGGCGTATCCATGCTGATATTTGCGATAGCGCGAGTGATTCCTGGAGACCCCGCCCGAATTGCGCTTGGACCCAATGCCAAAGCAGAGCAAATTGAGCAACTGCGAGCAGAAATGCATTTGGATGAATCACTGCCGGTTCAGTATGCACAATTTCTCTCAGACCTCAGTCGTGGTGACCTGGGCACATCCCTCTACACAAACCGGCCGGTAACAACCGACATTGTGCAGTTCTTACCAGCAACACTCGAACTTGTCTTTCTCGCAGGTCTTATTATGGTACTGGTCGGATTGCCGCTAGGCATTCTTGCTGCGCGTTACCAGGGACGCTGGCCTGATCATCTGGTTCGTATTTTGGCACTGTTAACCGTTTCTGCACCAGGCTTTGTGTGGGCCGTTATTCTCATGTTGTTATTCGCGTTTTATTTACCGCTGTTTCCCATTGCTGGTCGAATAGCGGATATTCACGAAGTGCAGCGGATTACCGGGTTTCTTATCATAGACACACTATTAGCCGGAAATGTTGCCGCGTTTGGCAGTGCAATTCATCACATCATTCTACCGGCTGTTGCATTATCGCTTTCCGGAATTGGGCAAGCAGCACGTTTAACCCGTGCAAATATGGTAGAGACTTATAAAAAACCGTATATTGAAATGGCACATGCATACGGGTTCTTCCCAAACCGGATTGCTCGTAGCTACGCGTTCAAACCGTCACTCATTCCATCTTTAACCATTATCGGTTTGGATTTTGCGGCTATGCTTGGCAACGCATTTTTAGTTGAAGCAGTTTTCGCATGGCCGGGTTTGTCTCGCTATGGTGTAGCCGTCATTCTTCGCAAAGACCTTAATGCGATTATGGGAACTGTGTTGATCATCGCTCTGACATTTTTAATTGTCAACATCATTGTCGACTTACTAATAGCCTTTCTAAATCCACGGATTCGTTACTCCACTCGGGAAGCATCATGATTCGCGCTTTGCGCATACTGGCATCAAACCCATTGTCGTTGTTCGGATTATTGTTGGTTGTGCTCATTGTACTTGTAGCTATTCTGGCTCCATGGATAGCCCCCTTCCCTACGCACAATGGCGCAGTCGTTGATTTTGCATTTGCAAATAAAGCCCCTGGTGCGCGTAATTGGATGGGTACCGACCTCGTCGGCCGAGATATTTTTAGCCGCATACTGTATGCCTATCAAATCAGCCTTACTTTAGGGATTGTCGTTCTGGCAATCGCGACACCGATTGGCACGGTGGTGGGTTTAATCGCTGGCTATTCAGGAGGATGGCTAGGAACAGTACTGATGCGAATAGTCGATGTGTTTTTATCGATACCACCATTGGTGCTGGCCATTGCCATGATGGGCGTACTTGAGCCCACACTTACCAATGCAATGCTTGCGGTCACTGTCATGTGGTGGCCGTGGTATGCACGGCTGGTTTATTCCGTAGCCCGTTCCGAACGAGAAGAAGGCTATGTGCTTGCAGCAGAGGTCATTGGAGCCAACACCGCACATATTACGTTTCGCGAAATTCTACCAAACTGTCTACCAGCCATTATTACCAAAATGACGTTGGACATGGGGTTCGTGATTATCATCGCCTCCTCGCTATCATTTCTGGGTTTGGGTGTACAACCACCCACACCCGATCTTGGGTCAATGGTTGCAGAAGGTGCTCGTTACCTTCCTGACAGCTGGTGGTTAACCGTGTTTCCCGGTCTTGCGATTTTGGTAGCCGTTTTTGGTTTTAATTTACTCGGAGATGGTTTGCGTGATGTGTTTGGAGTCGATGAATGAGCTCGGTATTAAACATAAACAACCTCACACTATCATTTAAAACCCTGATGCAACGAGTAGATGTATTACATGGCATCGACCTTCGCATCGAAGCCGGAGAGAAAGTCGCCCTGGTTGGCGAGAGCGGTTCGGGTAAATCAGTAACCGCAAGAATAATATTAGGCTTGCTACAAGAAACACGTAGCGCGGTGGTACACGGCTCGGTTCTGTTCGATGGGAAAGACATCAATACACTTACACGAAAAGAACGAGCCGCGTTGCGAGGCACGGCAATGTCAATGATCTTTCAGGACCCATCGTCATCTTTGAACCCCGTGTTCACCATAGGTCATCAATTTACCGAAGTGCTCAAAAGACGTGAAGCAAAAATCAGTCAGGCTGATTGCAAAAAGCGATGCCTAAAGGCATTGATCGAGGTCGCCATACCGGAACCCGCACGTGTATTAAGCTCATACCCGTTTCAATTATCCGGCGGCATGAACCAGCGTGTGATGATAGCGATGGCTCTGGCCAATCAACCTAGCTTGTTATTGGCCGACGAGCCCGGCACCGCATTGGATGTATCAGTCCAGGCACAAACGCTTAAATTAATGCACAAGATGGTCACAAATCACAATACGGCTGTCCTGTTTATCTCTCATAATCTGGGGGTAGTTCGTGAGTTCGCAGATCGAGTCTATGTTATCTATCGTGGCAACATTGTTGAGGACGGACCTACTGCTGCACTGTTTGCAAATCCTACGCATCCATACACGCGTGCTCTGATGGCCGCAGTTCCGCGCATTACGGGAACTGGTCTACCGCAAGTGCCTGAATTCAGTGATGAGTTTCTTGCACCGCGCGTAAGTCATGGAGTAAACCCATGACGCTTCTGTCAATTAAGGAACTATCGAAAACGTTTCGTACACCTTCAGGCCCAGTACATGCGGTACGCGAAGTATCTTTCGCTGTAAATCAAGGCGAATGCCTTGCGATTGTTGGTGAAAGTGGTTCCGGCAAAACCACACTTGCTCACATGATTCTGGGTGTACTTGCGCGCACCAGTGGCGAACTGAGTTTTGATGAGCAACCATTGCCTGATAAACGAACAATGGCTAACCGACAATCGATTCAACTGGTACAACAAAATCCGTTATCATCACTAAACCCTAAACGAACCATTGGCGCGTCAGTAAGGCTCGGTCTGGACACTTACCAGATAGGTGATAAATCGGCTCGATGGAAAACGGTGGGGGCAGCGTTAGACGCTGTCGGTCTTGAACCCTCTCTAGGCAAACGTGTGCCAGCGACGCTTTCCGGTGGACAACGGCAACGGGTCGGTATTGCTCGTGCA
This sequence comes from uncultured Granulosicoccaceae bacterium, assembly GCA_938045275.1. GTDB lineage: Bacteria > Pseudomonadota > Gammaproteobacteria > Granulosicoccales > Granulosicoccaceae > Granulosicoccus. The sequence goes on along the minus strand of CALIMV010000268.1, from coordinate 812 downwards.
CTAGCCTGTAACCCGCGCTTACTTGTTCTGGATGAACCTACATCGGCTTTGGATGTGTTAGTACAGGCACGAATACTTCAACTTCTCAACACATTGCGCAGAGAACGTGGTCTCACCTATATTTTTATCACACACGACTTGGCTGTGGTTAGAAATGTTGCTGATCGTGTCGCAGTGTTTCAGTCAGGACAATTAGTAGAACTGAATAGCACCGACGCTATATTTACCGATCCACAATCAACCTATACGCGCCAGCTCATTGGAGCTGTTCCTGTAGTAGACGACACAGAACTAGCATTACGCAACAAGCTTGTGGGGAATCAATGAAAGAGTCTTCCAGATCATTTGCACTGTCATTAGAGAAGCGCAATCAACCGCAACCTACGTTTGATGACTTAGAACAATTGGTTGATCAAACCATTGGCATAAAACTTTTTACGCTTATGGAAATCGATCATGAAAAAGGTGTTGCCAGACGAAATTACTCAAATCAACCAGACGTCTATCCTATAAGTGGTGAAAAACCGATTCAGCAAAATAAATGGACAGAACAAGTGCAAGACCGACACGAAATTTTTGTCGCTAATTCCATTGATGAAATTGCCCAGGTATTACCAGACTATGAGTTAATTGCTTCTCTGGGTTGTGAAAGTTGTCTGAACTTACCCATAGTCGTCAATGGAGTGGTCATTGGCACGTTAAATTGTTTACATGAAGCGGGACACTACACTGAAGAGCGGATAGCAGCTGCAGAAACCCTTAAACAACCTGGTGCGATGGCATTTCTACTCAGTGCGTTTGTCAATAAAAGG
>CALIMV010000267.1 GCA_938045275.1 uncultured Granulosicoccaceae bacterium | reverse complement strand
TATATGGCCACCATTTTCAAACAGGATTTCAACGCCTGGGTCAACGGTGAGTGAATTGTCTACGTCAAGCCGGCCAGTGACATACGGAACATCCAGTTTCGCCAGGCGAGTGGTGCTTTCAACATCTGTCTCAATAAGCGTGATTCGATCGATCGAGTTACCACTGAAACGACTGTCTGCACCCAGTGCGTTTGCAGCATCTGGCGTGATGGATAATGGCGCATTATTACCCGTTAACAGGTTCCCTGCAAAATCACCGATAATTGAACCGTTTTGAAATTCAATCCCGTAACCCAGGCTATTGCGAAACGTGGAGTTTTTAATAGACACCCTCGATGGTCTGCTGGACAGCGATACGACTTGCAAATTTTCACCCGAATCATTGTCACCCGCATATTCGATTTGAACAAAATCAAGTTGGTTACGCGAGCTATTGCTATTGGAGAACTTGACGCCCGTCCAAAATCCTGGGGTAGGGTCGATCGCGCTGAACACAATCGGCGCTGCTGCGTTGCCAATCGCCGTTAGCGATGCACCACTGTCAATGCGTAGTTCTCTAGATGCCGCAAACTTGACAACCACGCCCGGTTCTACCGTCAGGTTTGCAGGCTCGAAGACCCTCATTCCACTTGAAGCTAAATAGCAACCAGCGCTGAGAACGGAATCTGTTCTAAACGAACCGTTGTCAGGTAGTTCGAGATTACAGGCCATCCCGCTAACATCCAAAGTTGGCGCTAACAACTCACCAGGTGTGCTTTCAGGCACAGGCGTTGTAACAACCGGTGTGGACGGTGTTGTGCCTGGTGTTGTTACACACTGAATCGCCGTTCTCGGTGATTCATTTCCGGATGCATCTTCTGCTGCTATTTGATAGCAATATTCGCGACCACCAACGACGTTAACGTCGGTAATAAAGTCTGATGTTACTTTGAATGTAGCATCCGCTGCGCCTGTGCGATAGACAACAAACGCTTTTACATCAAAGATTTCAGTTTGCGACCAGCTTACGTCAATACTGCCAAGGGCCGGTTCCAGCATGACTAATAGCGGTGTAGGTGGAGCCGTGTTGTCAGGTACACCTTGTAGTTCAGACATTGCAGTAACCGAGTCAGCGGATTTTAGGCCACTGGAATCGACCGCAACCACTGAGTAGCTGTACTGCGTGTTGGCCGTTAGCCCCGCGTCTGTGTACACGGGATATGGCGTTGTTGCGAGAAGCGCACCATCGCGGAAAACCTGATAAGCCGTTATACCGATGTTGTCGATAGATGGATTCCAAACCACAACAATCTCGCCAGGCCCTGATGCCAGTGCACGAACTGACGCCGGCGTAGTAGGCGGCTGTACGTCGTCCATCGCAAGATCAGTATTGAGCAAAAGATTGGTACTTGAGGGTGTTACAACCTGAGTTGCCTGATCAAGGACTTGAATGTTGATAGCGCCATTGCTAATGACAACCGGGTTACTGTCCAGAAACAAGTCCACGCCAGTGTCGTCTGCATCAAAGTCAATGGTGTCTAAATTATCTGCTGGTACATCGTATTCTTCCAGTGCAGCGCTAACGATAGATTGCAAGCTACCCGAAATACTATTCAACGTGGCTTGCGGTGGTAATTGGTCAATGGGTGTTTCACCCATAAATGCAGCTTCGATGTCCAGTCCATTGGTGGCAAACCAGTTGCGCGCGGCTGCGTCAGTATAGCTGTGAATGTTTTGAGTCAGCGTATTGTCCGCATTTGGGTAACCAATGCTGTACAGGTACTCGTTGTTGCCTGTTGCAGCACGAAGCATAAATGGGCCTGTGCCCTTCAGAGCGGCAAGCTGGAAACGCCCACGGTTGCCAATAGGGGCTGTCGATATTTCACCCGACTTGGACTTGATTTCGATATCAGTGCTAGCGAACATCGTTTTATTGGATGCAGTACCTTCAAGGCGAACACCAGTACCGATAATCCCACCGTTACCTGAGGCCCCCGAATTGCTATCGCCACTGCCTCCACCACACGACGCGAGTAGTACGGTGGCGGCGACGGCACAAAGCCACCGCTTGCAATTGATAGGAACAAATGGTTTGTTCTTCCTGTGACTTAGTTTATGCATGTTAGCCTTCCTTATTGGATTCATCGTTCTCGAAATAATAGATACCTAAGCCCACTTGATGGCTGCCGCTAATATCGTCAGGCGCATCAGAACTCATTTGAGATAAGTATTCGTTTAAATGCAGTAGTAGTTCGTTGGCTTTCTCTTCGCTGTAGGTCTTGAATTGATTGGCATCGTCAGTAGAAATTTTTTCGTACGTTAGCTGCCGCTGATATCGCGAAGGTTTGTCCAGATTAATTAAGTTGTGTACGGCGGAATTAAGCAGATCAGATGTGCACATGGCCATTACACGGATTTTTTCAATTTCATCGGTTTTAGGAATGTACCCATCGGAGAGTAACTCGACCCTCTGATCATCCAGTCTTTGCACCACACCAATGCGAAGCAGTTCATCGATTACCGCGCCTGCGGTAATGTCTCCACTGTATCGAGCGACAAGGGCGGCAAAGCTACCCTTGTCACCATAAATTGGCAGCACGCGAGCCTGCCCTTTGTCATCGTGAAATTCCGTATCGCTGACCCAACCGTTGATCACTCTTTGTGCTCGATTGGGAGTGGCCTTGGAAAGCAGCGAATCGTTTGAGTCGTCGGCTCTTAGTTTGCTCAGCCGCACGACTTCTTTTCGGCTCAAGCCCGTTAGAACCGCAACCCTTGAAAACGTGGTTTTTCGCTTCTCAATTGAAAAGTGCTCATAAGAGACATCAACATATGATTGCTTGGCAATCTCAGCAAATTCTGAGTAAGAGACTTCATTTTTGATCAGCACTCGCAACAGCGGCTTGAGGATCATGGTCACTGCGCGGTTGAGAGTTGTTTGTTGTTTTGTGTCCATAAAACGGGAATATATTCCCGTTTTTTATGATTGTCAACGATTTTCACGAAATAATGGTCTTTTTAGCCCGTTTTGATGGGGTTCTGGCGCCTGACGTGTTGATAGACTCAGCAATCAAAGCGTAAAACCGGTAGTTTTGATCAAAATGGCGAAAATAAAAGCGCACTGATTGGCAACCAGGCAGTGATAGACAATAAGATTGTGTTGAATCTGCTTTTTGTTAGCGCCAGCCAGCCAACCAGGAATGTCAGGCCTGAAGCTGTTACTGGCGGTTATCGTTCAGGCGTTCACCGGTCTATTGGCAAACCTTGAAAATACGTGCGAACTTAACTTTTAGGTTCGCGCATCACTCACGGAGCGGCATGGCACGATGATGAGAAATAGATTGTCTAACTAGCCATGGCCTTATAGTTGTTGCGATGCATGGTGCTCGTTTTCGTTTCGGTGGGCGTGATAACGCAGACAGGCCGTTTTCAAATATCGTTGAAATGGTATTGCAGTGAGGCAGTGTATTCGAAGGCATTTGCTCAATCGATTATTTGCCGTTTAACTAATTGGAATGCATCTTCATCTTGTCCAATTTGCCAGTAACCACTGGTGTAACGATGTTGTGGTGCCAGCTGTTTTGTTTTTGCAAAATATTCGCGTAGCGTTCGTACCGTGCTCACCTCGCCGGCTATCCAAACATAGGGTGTGCCTTCTGGCCACGGAAGGCTCTTTATTACTTCGGCCAAGTTGCTTTTTCCAGACCTGGGTTCAGGGTTTATAAGCCACTGAATGTGTATTGCTTCGGGTAGCTTAAAGTCACGTTGGTCAGCAGGCTCTTGCACTTCTATTACTACATAACCAGCTGAGTCAGCTGGCAGTTGCTTAAGGTTGGCCTCTATAGCTGGCAACGCTGTCATATCACCGGCAATTAAAAACCAGTCGGCCGTTACATCAACCAGTTTTGCGCTACTCGGACCTGCAATAGCCACTGTATCGCCAGGCTGTGCGTTGAGCGCGAATAGGGTAGCAGGACCCGAGTCTGCATGAAGGGCGAAATCGATATCCAGCTCGTTGCTGTTCTCCCGATAATCAACAACCGTGTATGTGCGTTTGACTGGCTTTGCGCCAACACCCTGCAACGATGCACGATAAGCTTCGTTATCCTGGTTTGCATGAGGCAGTAAAAATTTGATATTGGCTGATGCAGCATCGGTTGGAAAACCGAGCAACTCATCGCCACTGAACGTTACCCGAAGCATGTTTGGCGTTAGTTGCTCAGTGTTTTTTACGATTGCCAGTCGAGGCGGGGATCTTCGAGACTGTGCCATACAAATACCTTTAGAGGATTTTATTGGTTAAGAAAATCCAGTATTGCATGGATCGAATCGTCACGATTTTTCTCAAAATGATTGAAATGTCCCGCGCTCTATATTGTAACTAATTTTTTGGAGTCAGACCCTAAAGCATCGAGAAGTGCCTGATTGTCGTCCAGGTTGGCAATCGGATCATGTTCACCGCGCAGTATAAGCGTGGGAGCGATTATCCGGGATGCGTCGAAGTGCGGAGAATCTTCGGTCGACTGCACCATGCGTCCTCCCGGTTTTCATACCGCACCTACTTGCAAACCGGCTGCGGGAAGCGAAAACCCGCAAACATATTGTTTTTTTCTCGAATCTGACTCTTTCATGAAAGCTAACAAACCTTGTGTTCATGCGACGAGTATCAACAACAATATGCCAAAATAAACTGCTCAGTTTACCCTCGCATAAAACCATTGGATTCTCAAACTTTACAGCGCGCATTCACTTGAACTCTGCAAAGGTAGTTTGTGGTCGAACAGAGCTACTAATCTAGATCGTACAGCATGCCTGAATGCACCCAGCCGCGATTAAAAGCACTGAGCAGATCTTCGTTTCGATTGATGCTGAATTTCGGCATTTGGCCAATTTCGGCTGTAGTGCAAATCATATAATCGTGGATATGCACGTTTGCTTAGTTCTCGAAGCGGGAGTAGTGCACTTAGGTGACTTATAAATTTCTGATTTTTGTTAGTGGCAGAAAAGTCCTCGATGCAGT
>CALIMV010000266.1 GCA_938045275.1 uncultured Granulosicoccaceae bacterium | reverse complement strand
AAGGGCTTACTGGCGTCGCGCCATTGGGCACTACCGGCGAGGGCAACTCCCTGCCATTGGCTTTTCGTCTTAGTGTACCGGCACTGTTTCGTGATGCTGGCTTCACCTCTAATAAAGTCATCTTCGGCACCGGCTCGTGCTCGGCTGGAGATGCCATAGCAGCAACGCGTGCGGTTGTGGAGGCTGGTTTTACCAACGCACTTGTTCTACCACCGTTCTATTATAAAAATGTATCGGAAGACGGGGTGTTCAATTACTTCGAACAGCTTATTAATGGCGTTGGTACCGATACACTCAGAATATATTTATACCATTTTCCCAAATTGTCCATGACACCCTTTACTGTTTCCCTGATTCAACGCTTAAAATCCGAGTTCGGGCCCATCATCGCCGGACTCAAAGACAGCTCCGGCGATTTTAACGGCACACTTGAGTTTGTTGCAGCGGCAGACAATTTTGATGTATTTGCTGGCAGTGAGTCTGTGTTGATTGAAGGTTTGGCGAAAGGGTGCGCAGGTTCAATTTCGGCCACCTCCAACGCCTCTGCCTCACTAACGGCTGCCACCTACGCCGCCAATGGTAAAGAAACAGCGGCAGCGCTGCAGCAAACTCTCACCGAGGTGCGGCTGGCTATTGCAGAGTATCCTTTAAGCGCTGCACTGAAACAGATTGAGTCTTGGCGTCGTAATGATGAGAGCTGGAATACGCTGCTACCGCCTAATACCAAGCTAAGCGATTCACAGGTGAGACAGCTTCGCGATTCGCTTGAAGCGTTGGAACCTGCGGCCGGTGTTTTCCCTGAACAACGTGCCGTTTCCTAAATTATTTTACTAAATGTAATTGATCAGGTGACCTATGGGACAACCACAGTTAATTGAGCAACCCTCAGCAGGCGATAATCCGCGAGCACATTGGCCGAAGGAATTGCAGGATGAATTCAATTCGGCTGATAACAATGGCATTGTCGGCAGTGTACTGGTGTCAGAAACAGATCGAGTTCGGGTCTGGCATTTACACCTACCTCCGGGCAAGCGATGTAACTTTCATAAACATGTATTGCATTACTTCTGGTCCTGTCATTCACATGGCAAAGCCAGAGGGTGGTACGACGACGGTCGCATCCAGGATGTCGTACACACCCCTGGGGAAACTAAACATTTCGAATTTGGTAAAGGAGAGAGTTTCACTCACGCAGTACAGAATATCGGTGAAACCGATTTAGTCTTTACTACTGTCGAATTCAAAGACAGCCCAAATGAGCCCCTTGCTGTACCAGACAGCATCAGATTAGAAGAGAATGAATGATTTTTCTGATATAAATTGAATAACACAAAGAACCAGACCTACTAACAAATAGGCGTTAACTACCAGTTCACTACGGAGAAGAATAATGTTTAAAAAGATTCAAGTTGTAGCGCTAATGGCGGGACTCCTCGCTGGTGCAGTTACCAGCACCGTACGCGCAGAAGAGATCACTTTGCGCATTGGCTCTGGCCATCCACCTGGCGTTGTTTACGCAGGCCTTATGCAAAGCTACTTCCAAACCGAAGTACAAAAACGCGTGGCTGAAAGAACTGAACACACGGTGAACTTTGTAGAGGGTTATTCAGGCAGTATTGTGAAAGTAACCGAAGTGCTCGAAGGTGTACAGGACGGCATCATCGATATTGGTGGTATGTGCATGTGCTTCGAAGCGTCTAATTTGCCGTTGCACGCGTTTCAGGTCATGTTGCCATTTGGCACGATGGACCCGACTGTGAGTCTAAAAACAGCGCAAGATGTCTACAAGCAAGTTCCCTATTTACAAAATGTATTTGAAGAAAAATTTAACCAAAAATTATTGTCGCGCATTGCTGACGGCGGATACAACCTGGGAACCAGTTTCGAGTGGGAGAATCTCTCAGATCTGAAAGGACAAAAAATCGCCGGTGCAGGCCTGAATCTCAATTGGTTGGAGTACGGTGGCGTTACACCTGTACAAAGCTCACTGGCTACCGCTTATACCGAAATGAAAACGAACGTATACGAAGGCTGGATTATGTTTCCAAGCGCCTGGGTGAATCTAAAGCTACACGAACCAGGTCCTTTTTATACGCTGATCGGTTTCGGTTCAATTACCTGGCATGGCTTAACCATGAATCTGGATACATTTAATGAGTTACCCGAAGATGTACAAGAAATTATTATTGAAGTAGGTCAGGATTTTGAAGAGCAAACTGGTATTGTCAATAAAGATCGCTATGCAAAAGATGTTGATACTTTAAGAGAGCTAATTTCGGTTAATGAGATCGACCCGGCTGTTCGTGAAGACTGGGCGAATTCTCTGGCTGACTGGCCCCAGAAAATGGCAAAAGAGCTGGATGCGGAAGGTTTGCCAGCATCTGAGGTACTTAAACTGACGCTAGAAGCAGCAGAGAAGAACGGGTACGAGTGGCCCGTGCGTTACAACATAGAATAAGAATTGCCGGCAGGTTATTACCGTAGGCGTGAACCAAGGAAGGATCACGCAAAACGATATAGCAAGAAACCTAAGAATAAAATCACATAATGTTCTTGATTCGCCTCACTGACCGAATAACAAAAGTACTTATGGTGCTCGCCGCATTCTGGGCATTTGTGTTGTGCTTTATTACGTTGGCAGACATTATTTTTCGCGCACTCGACTATCCCTTACAAGGAACAAAAGAGATTATCGCAAATTCGGTGGTGATTATTATTTTTCTGCAAATCGGGTTCGCGGTACGTAGTCGTTCCATGCTGGGTGCTGATTTTCTGGTCAACATATTCGGACCGAACACCCGGCGTTATCTCACTGTTTTCAGCTTTTTGTTAGGCGCTTTGTTTTTTGCCATTTTATTTAAAGGTGCAGTAGAACCGGCAATGCGTTCGTTCGCTAATGGTGAATTTGACGGTGAAGGTGCTTTGCGTGTACCTGTGTGGCCAACCAGATTTACCATATTGATTGGCAGTGCATTGGCAGTTATTAACTACCTTGCGCTGGCCGCTATCGAAGCTTTTCAGCTTGAAGTAACCGAGCTGGAACTATAATTGAATGGCGCCGAGAACAAGCCCATTGACTGATTCAAAGTGAACAATGCCACACTTAATATTGAACTCACATGTTTGATGTAAACACCGCTACGATCATAATAGTTCTGCTGTTTGTGCTTGTACTACTCGGTGTTCATGTGGCAATAGCGCTTGGTATGACCAGCGTGGTTGGCATCTTTCTGGTCACGGGTAAATGGCGTATCGTGGAAGCGACGCTAGCAAGTACGGCCGCCGAAGCCATGCGTGATTTCACCTTCGCTGTTATTCCATTGTTTATGTTAATGGGCGAATTTATAGGACGCTCTGGCGCAATCAAAGACATCTACCAGGCAATTAACCGGGGTCTTAAAGCACTCCCTGGACGTTTAGCTGTTGCCACAGTAATTGGTAACACAATTTTTTCCTTTGTTACAGGTGTATCTATTGCCTCGGCTGCTGCGTTTTCACGCATCGCGTATCCTGAAATGAAGGCCCATGGGTATCATAAAGGTTTTGCTTTAGGTGCTATAGCAGGCTCAAGTTGTCTTGGCATGCTAATTCCTCCAAGCGTATTAATGATAGTTTGGGGAATTTTAACTGAGCAGTCTATCGGCCAACTGTTTCTAGCAGGGATATTACCGGGTATTTTATTGGCCAGCTTGTATTTACTGTATATCGTTGGCTCAGCCATACTACGGCCACAACTGACAGGCGAGTCCGGCGTAAAGGGGCAGGTAATACAAAACGATGTAACCACCTCATCGGTTGAAGCTAGTGGCGTGCAAGTTTTGTTCAGTGTGTTTGGCATAGTCTTTATCATTGCCGGCGTCTTGGGTGGTATTTGGTTTGGAATATTCACGCCGACCGAAGGGGCGGGCGCTGGGGCCGCGTTGGCCCTGTTGTTTGCAATAGCTAAAGGAATGCGAAAAAAGCAGTTACTCGAGGCTATTTTTTCGGTGGGCAAAACTGCTGCGCCCATTTTGATTTTACTTTTCGCAGCCGCACTTTATTCCAGAACATTGGCAATGACAGGCGTTACCACGGCCATTCAGGATTTTTTCCTCAGTACGGGTTTATCACCACTGGTGATATTAGGCTTAATAGTTTTAGTCTGGTTTCTATTAGGCATGGTAATAGATTCAATCTCTATTATGCTTTTAACAGTACCAATCTTTGAGCCTTTGGCCACAGCGTTAGGTTTCGATCGAATTTCTTTTGCGGTAATTGGCATTCTTGCAATCGAGGCTGGCTTACTTACACCACCGTTCGGCTTACTGGTTTACACGGTTAAAGCAGCCATACAGGACGCTTCTGTAAGCGTCAGTGAGATATTTAAAAGCTCGGTGCCTTACTGGATAATTATGCTAATTGGCATTATTTCCATTGTAAAGTTTCCGCAAATTGCTAACTATCTGCCAGAGCTGCTGTTCTAAATTGCGCAAAAACATCAACAATCGAATCACCGTTCCTGCAGCAACGTGATTAACGAGCTGATTAACTAGCTAAGGATGAGTTCATTATGCCAGCTTACTGGGTAGCACGATCAAAAGTCATTGAGCCTGTTGCATACAAACGATACACCGACTTGGTTCCGGATATCATAAGCCAATACGGTGGTAAAGTTCTGGCAAGGGGTGGCGAATTTAAAATCCTGGAAGGTACCGACAAATTTCATCGCTTCATTGTTATTGAATTTCCGTCCATAGATGACGGTGAGGCGTGTTTCAATTCGGCAGATTATCAAGCTGCTGCTCAAAACAGACGCGACGGAGCAGGTGAGGTAGACCTGATACTGGTGGCCGGTGGTGATGCCACTACATGACGACATTACTATGACGACATTACTAATTTCTAAAATTAAACATGCTGTGGAATCAAGATGAAAACTAATGCAGTTAAATTACATAGCCAAGGTGCAGCCAATGTTATGAGCATAGAAGCGCTCGAGCTAGATGCTCCCGGGCCTGGCGAGGTTATGCTTGAGCAAAACGTCATTGGTTTGAATTTCATGGACGTTTATCAACGCTCTGGCCACTACCCGCTTGAACTTCCTTCAGGTTTAGGCTTGGAGGCAGCAGGAAAGGTTATAGAAGTGGGGCCAGATGTCAACGATTTAGCAATCGGAGATCGCGTTGTGTATGGTCCGGTACTGGGTGCCTACGCGCAGCATCGTATCGCACCAGCCGCACGGATGATAAAAATTCCCGATAGCATAAGTGATGACATTGCTGCCGCCGCTTTAATGAAAGGCATGACAGTCGAATACCTGATGTGCCGAACGTATCCGGTTAAAAAGGGCGAAAACGTTTTGTTTCATGCCGCATCCGGAGGTGTTGGTCATATTGCCGGACAATGGGGAAAACACATTGGCGCTCGAATGATCGGTGTTACATCGGGTGAACAGAACTGCAAAGCCATTATTGAGCATGGCTACGATGCAGCAATAGACAGAAATTCAGAAAACATCGCCGAGAGGGTTCGCGAACTCACAAATGGTGAAGGTGTGTCAGTTGTTTATGACTCGGTTGGCAAAGCATCGTTCGATGCGTCCATAGCATCGCTGGCACCGCGGGGTTATTTCATCTCGTTTGGCGCTACCACAGGAGAAGCACCGGCAGTGTCACCCTCAACGTTGCAGCACAATGGTTCTCTGTATTTCTGTCGACCAACACTGGCAAATTACGTGGCAACACGTGAAGATTTAGTGCATTCGGCTAATGCGGTTTTTGAAAAAATTCAAACAGGAGCCCTTGAAGTTTCGATAGGACAAAAGCGACCACTGGCTGACATCGTGGCTGTGCATGAAGCGTTTGAAGTTGGCAACACAACTGGTTCCACCCTACTAATTCCGTAGGGCGGAATGCTGTAGTAACTGGCGTTAAGGCATAGGAACGTCAGTGACAAATTTGGGAACCTGATAGCCTTTTTGCACGGCGGGTCGTTCGGCAATAGCGGTATACCATCGTGTGATATTTTTAAATTCTGTTATATCAATTCCCTGCCATTCAAAGCGTGAAATCCATGGCCAGCACGCCATGTCGGCAATAGAATAGTCGCCTGCAATGTAATCGTTGTTGCTTAACCTTTTATCCAAAACGCCGTAAAGACGACGTGTTTCATTTTGGTATCTGTCTTCTGCGTATTGTGACTTGCCAGGGTTGTATTTAACAAAATGATGAGTCTGACCTGCCATTGGGCCAAGCCCACCCATTTGCCAGTTAAGCCACTCTAATGTAGCCCATCGTGTTTTTTGGTTGGTAGAGAGAAACTTGCCTGTTTTCTCTGCTAGATATTGCATAATTGCACCAGATTCCATCATGGCAATGTCTGTTTCATGGTCCACGATTGCCGGAATGCGGTTATTTGGACTTATAGCCAGAAATTCGGGTGCAAATTGTTCGTCTTTACTAATATCTATGGATTTAACTGTGTAGTCGATACCCAGCTCTTCCAGAAGAATCGAGACTTTGCGGCCGTTAGGCGTTGTCCAAGTGTATAAATCTATCATTGTTAATCGTCTAAGTTAGTTCTCGAAGAACCAAGCTTACCGCACTTGCGAGTTTGTCGAAATGGCAAAAAGAATTAATAGCTATGATAAATTTTGCGGGTTGCTCAATACTAGACGTAAAGCACTAGGCGTTAAGCCCCAACTCCAATCGGCTTCTGGCACACACGCTGGATAATTCTGACTCTAGCGCATCACGTAACAGTTGGGCTGTTGGCGTTAGCGAACTAGAAGCTTGTTCAATTAACACATAATTAAGCGTCATAGCTGGTTGAACGATAGGATGCAAATGACGATCGACCAAATCGACATCGTCAATAACCAAACAACCAGGAACGATGGTAGTCCAATCGCTTCGTGATACCAGGTCTAGGGTTGCCATCATTGCATCAAGTTCCATGATTTTTGCAATTGGTATGTTAAAGCTTTGAATACTTTCTTCAATTTTTTCCCTTCGCGCATTTTCCGGCCCTGGTAACACCAACTTTAGCGGTGGCATTTTGGTTAAATCAACGGGGGAAAGATGTGCTCTATCTTTGTTGGGTGCTGTAACAAAGACCTCGACATCTGTGTCAAGCTGAGTCGAGCGAAGGCCTGCTATTGTTTTCGACGGCGGGACTACGGCAAAATCGAGACGCCCTGACATTACGCCTGCACATAAATGAGCGCTGTATGCCTCTTCCACCTTTACTTCTATATTCGGAAAACTATTGGCAAATTTTTCCAATACGGGTGCGACTACAGACCGGGTGGTGGTTGGCATAAGCCCGGCAGACACTTTCCCACTGATGTTGCCATGCAAATCAGCCACATCGGCTTTCATGGCTGAGGTTTCACGCAAAATCAGAGTTGCACGCTGATAGGCTAACTTACCTGCCTTGGTCGGCACCACACCGGCGACCGAACGCTCAAAAAGCTGTGCATTCAAACTCTCTTCAAGCAGCTTGATTTGTGCGCTAATTCCTGACTGTGTTGCGTGCATCCGTGTCGCCGCAGCAGTGAAAGACCCTTCTTCAACTACAGCTACCAGAAAACGCAATTGGCGAAGACGCATATCATGAACTCGTGTACCAGACGCATGATACTATCAGAATTCATTATGAATTGAATACAACAAGCTTACTGCAACAGGAACGAATCGACACTACTCGTCTGTATATGTCGATATAGCTGGAGTACACGTATTCAGTCAGATTTTTTCATCAGCCAGTTCAACGAATTGCCCGCGATGAAAGACCAATGGTTTTTTATCAGTGAAGTCCATTTTGATCACCTCGCCCACAAAAATTTCATGATCTCCACCTTCGTAGCGACGGTATGTTTTGCATTGCAGTACTGCCAGAGCATCGCTAATAATGGGTGCCTCTTGGTAACCTGGTCGCCAATCAACACCCTTGAATTTGTTGTCTGAAGGTTTAGCAAATTGCATGCATAAGGATTGTTGTTCCTTTGAAAGTATATTGATTGTGAACGCAGGATGTTCACGAAAAGCGCTCAAACTTGGAGCGCTTAGCGCTATACTCCATAAAATCAACGGTGGGTCCAGTGACACGGACGTGAACGAGTTTATGGTCAGGCCTACTGGCGCGTTGTTGTCGCCTCTGGTTGCCGCAACAACAACTCCGGTTGGAAAACAGCCGAGTGTTTCTCGCAATATGGCGCTATCAAACGAAGCACTATCAAAAGCTGGTGTGTTTCCTGTCATCACCTGAACACAATTATTTTGAACTGACGCTATAAAACGCTATTTGTGCGTGCGAGCAAAACTATTGATTTTGATAGTTACCAGTATGGAAACTGATGGCTCGGAATGCATTCCTAATTTATTGATTTAATGGGAAATAATACAAAGCAACCGTAACCCGTGTGTAGATG
>CALIMV010000265.1 GCA_938045275.1 uncultured Granulosicoccaceae bacterium | reverse complement strand
TGTAGTTCGCGTTGTAACTCGAGCAGCAGATTGATCACTTGCGCCTGTATCGAAACATCAAGTGCAGAGACTGATTCGTCTGCAACAATCAGTCGCGGTTGCATTGCCAGGCAGCGTGCGATACACAAGCGTTGTCGTTGTCCACCAGAGAACTCATGCGGAAAACGTAATGCATGTTCTGGCAACAAACCAACGGTATCCAGCAAGCGATGCACCTCTGGGTCCGCATCGCTGCGTGTTCGCAGGCCATGCACGATCATGGGTTCGCGGATGGCAGCACCTACCGTCTTGCGCGGATTGAGTGAGCCGTAAGGGTCCTGGAAAATCATTTGAATACGTTGTCGCGCCTGCCGAATGGTCTCGGCGGACGCGGTAGTCAGATCCGTTTTTTCAAAGTTGATCTCGCCGGCTGCCGGTTTTACCAGTTGCAGAATCGATCTACCGGTAGTGGATTTGCCACAACCCGATTCACCCACCAATGCCAGCGTTTCACCCTGACGCACTGTAAATGATACGTCTTCCACGGCATGCACTTGTCCCCGTATCCGTCCAAACCAACCACCGCGAACTGGAAATCGAGTTGAAAGGTGCTTAACCTCAAGGATTACCTCGCCTCGGTTGTCTGGCTCGTCACGTTCGTCACCGGGTGCTGATTCTTCTTCATCGGCTGATTGAAACCGTCGTGGTAGATCGGTGTTGCTTAAAGAACCCAAACGCGGTACAGCCGCCAACAGCTTTCGCGTATAGGTATGTTTGGGGTGCGCAAACACATTTTCTGCTGTGCCTTCTTCAACCTTATCGCCGGTAAGCATAACCACCACACGATCAGCGATTTCGGCAACCACACCCATATCGTGAGTGATGAACATCACCGCCATACCTACATCGTTCTGCAACTCGCGAATGAGTTCCAGGATCTGTGCTTGTATCGTTACATCCAATGCAGTGGTGGGTTCATCGGCAATTAACAATCGTGGTTGGCAGGCAAGCGCAATGGCAATCATAATGCGTTGACGCATGCCGCCAGAGAAAGTGTGAGGAAACTCGTGCAGGCGGTTTTTAGCGTCTGCAATTCGTACCAGGTCAAACAGGCGCAGGGTTTCGGCGCGCGCAGCTGTTGCACTCATGCCACGGTGGCGCTGTAGCACTTCGGCTACCTGAAAGCCAACGGTCAGTACCGGGTTGAGGCTGGTCATCGGTTCCTGGAAAATCATACCGATACTGCCACCGCGCACATCACGCATGGCAGGCTCACTTAGGTCGAGCAAGCTTGTACCGTCCAGTTCTATTTGGCCTTCGATGCGTCCGGTTGCCTCTGCTACCAATCGCATGATCGACAAAGCAGTTACCGACTTGCCCGATCCCGATTCGCCGACCACAGCGACGGTTTCACGCGGACCGATTTGGAAGCTCAGATCATTGACAACAGGCATCCACTTGCTGTCGACACGAAAAGAGGTCGTTAAGCCAGAGACGTTAAGGATTGGGTTTGTCATTTCCTCACCTTACTCTTCGTCTCACTCCTCGCCTCTGAGACGAGGGTCGATGGCATCACGCAGGCCATCGCCAAGCAAGTTCAACGAAAATACCACCAGAAGAATGGCGATCGATGGAAAGAACGCAAGCCAAAAGTTATCGAGAATATTTTCAAAGCCTTCGCGAATCATGCTTCCCCAAGTCGCAGTGGGCGGGCTAACACCTAGGCCAATGAACGCCAGGGACGCTTCTACCCGTATTGCAGTTGCCAGCCAAAGGGAACCCATTACCAGCACTTCAGGCAAAATGTTCGGCAAAATGTGACCGCTCATCAATCGCAGATGTGAAAAGCCGAGCGCGCGTCCGGCCTCAATGAATTCACGCTCCTTGACAACAATGGTAGGTGCTCTGGCGATTCGGGCAAACGGGGGGATGGCAGTCAGTGCAATGGCGATGATCAGGTTTGTAACGCTGGGTCCCATCATAGCGACAATGATCAGGCCGAGAATCAGCGACGGGAAAGCCAGCAATACATCCATAATCTGCATAACGATGATATCGGTGCGACCACCGAAGTAACCAGCCAACAGACCGATTATGGTACCGATGACCAACGCTGCAGTGATGGACACCAGACCGATCATTAAAGAAATTCTAGCGCCATAAAGAATGCGGCTGAAAATGTCTCGCCCGTAGGCATCGGTACCCATCCAGAATTCGGCCGAGGGGCCTTTCAAGCGCTTCAGGATATTTTGGTCGAGCGGATCGTGTGGTGCTATCCAGGGTGCTGCAAGTGCCAGCGCACATACGAATGCAAACAGAGCTAAACCGATCCAGGATGTCTTATTGGTGTTAAAAGCATTGATGAGACCGGCCAGCAATGCTTTGAATGTGGCACGGTAGTATGAGCTTGCGTTTGCGGAATCGGCAGGCTTGACGGTGGGGCTATCGATGCTCACGAGTATTTAACTCTCGGGTCAATCAAACCGTAGGTTAAATCGGTCAGCAGATTGACCACCACTACCATTAATGTGTAAATCACCATCATGCCTTGCAGCATGGTGTAGTCGCGTTGATTCAGGGCACCAACAATAAGTCGGCCGAGGCCGGGACGGTTGAAGACAATCTCCGTCAATACTGAATTGCCAATCAAAATGCCTAAGTACAGTCCTACAACAGTGACCACCGGTATCATCGTATTGCGCAGGCAATGCTTCCAAATGATGGAGCGAAAAGCGATGCCCTTGGCTTTGGCAGTTCGCACATAGTCCTGGCCAAGTACCTCGAGCATTGCTGAGCGTGATACTCGCGTAATGTAAGCCGCCATAATCAGACCAAGATTAATCGCTGGCAAAGCAAGATCTGACAACCGTTCGCCGATAGTCGTGCCCTGGCCGGTACTCATCACCGGAAACCAGCGAAGTGAAATGGCAAACGCAAATAGCAGCAGTACGGCAGAGACGAACGCCGGAAACGACAGACCCAACAACGATATAAGGCGAATCACGTAGTCCGGGATGGAGTTGCGACGAATTGCCGACCAAACACCCAGCGGTATGCCAATGATGGCACCTAAAAACAATGCTGCTAGAGTGAGCTCGATGGTGGCGGGCAAAACGTTAAGAATTTCTTGAATAACAGGACGCCCGGACACCAGGGATGTGCCCCAGTCACCCACCAGAACGCCTTGCATGAATTCGAAGTACTGGATAATTAACGGTTGATCAAGACCCAATCGAGCGCGCATAGCTTCAATCGCCTGCTTACTCGCCTGGTCACCCAGAATCACCATAGCAGGGTCGCCGGGTAGAATACGCACCAGAAAGAACACGATGGTAAGCACTGCCAGCAATGTTATGCAGGCAAAGCCCAGTCGTTTGAGAATGAACCCACTCATTGATACAACATTAGTTCGGTACATCCATGAACAAAGCGTTCATGGATGTTCGGTCTAACATAGCTTATGGCCGTTGCGTTTATTCGACAAACTTTGACGCTTCGGTAATTGCCGGGCTGAGGTTCAGAGAGCCTTCCATTTCATAGCCTAAATCCAAGGTGTCTTTCCACGCCCATAATTGCAGGTTCTGATAGATAGGCACCGCACAGATGGCATCACTGATTTTTTGCTGAGCCTTTGCCCACAGTTCTGCCTGAGTAGCTGCATCGGGTTCACTACGCGCCGCTTCAATTTCTGCATCGGCAACATCGCAATGACTGAAATTGGTGACAGCGGTTTCTTTGCCAACGATAGAGTCAGAATGAAAGAACTGGGTTAGATAGGTGTCGGCAATTGGAAAGCGTGCAGCCGAGTAGTGCACTACCTGACTTTGATCAGC
>CALIMV010000264.1 GCA_938045275.1 uncultured Granulosicoccaceae bacterium | reverse complement strand
CACCGGCGTGGTTTCCAGTAATCTAAACAATTCGGATTCGCGCTTGTTCTTTGCGGCAGATACTCATTTCCCACGCCAGGTGGCTTTTCGATTTGAAAATCTTGACATCCCCCAAAATGCCGAGATTCAAAGCGCATCATTGACACTAACATCATCTCTCGATGAAACGTCTGAAAGCCCAATTGAGGAATGGCAAGCCGTTGACGCGGAAGGTACAGCGGGCACAGCGGGCACAGCGGGCACAGCGGGCACAGCGGGCACAGCGGGCACAGCGGGCTCAGCGGGCTCAGCGGGCTCAGATGTTTCCGGGGATTCCGGAGATGCGCCACCAGTTGATTCTGGCGAAATATCCATAGATGACATACCAGCAGAAAGCTTACTCAGTATAAATATCAAGGCAGAAACGACAGGTACGCCTTTGTCTTACGACGCAATGCCCTTGGCTGATCGTGATTTCACAACGCAGTTTGAACCATGGGAAGAGATCACGTTCGACCCTGGGAGCCAGATGACATCGCCGAATCTTGCAAGCGTAGTATCTGCGGTTATAAACAGTGACACCTGGAGTGATGGCCAAAGCTTATCGCTAATGCTTTCAGCGCCTATAAACTACAGTAATTTGGCCATTAATTCTGGGCTTATTAGCACCTCACTCGGCGCGCAAAAACCAGAGTTACAAATTGTATGGAAGCCAGGTACAGTTATCGACACTACCACTAAAAACTCTCAGACCACGGCCATCAGATTTTCTAATGTGCATATACCACCTCGTGCAACGCTGAAAAGTGCGCGACTTGTATTCACATCTTCAACAGCATCACTCGATCCGGTAACATTGGAAATTTCTGCAGAGAACAATAGTTCTTCGAGCGCATTCCAAGCCGTAGATAATAATTTATCGGGCCGGCAAAGAACCGCAAGAAAAGTGTCGTGGACTCCTGAACCTTGGGAGCTGCCGGATACAAAATACTCCAGTATTGACTTCAAGGAAGTCGTTCAAGAGGTCATCGACCATCCCGAATGGTGCGGTGGAAATCCGTTGACAGTATTTTTGGCAAAAATATCCGGAGATGATAGCCGTCATGCAGTAGCTGCCGATGCAAATGAGATAGCATCACCAACTTTGGAATTAACGTACGAACCAGGCTCAGTTGAGCCGGGTGCGTATTGTTCTAACGCTACTGTTATCTCCAGTATCGGGCAAAATACCGGTGATGGTGTGGAAGACATGAATACAGGTGCGGTGGATTTGACTGGGTCATCTCTGGATACAATAAATCCAGCCAGTGGAAATTCGCAGTTAATTGGTTTGCGCTTCCCAAGTCTCCCTGTACCAAAAGACACTGTTGTCGTTAGCGCCACGTTAAAGCTAACCCATGAAAAAGATATAACTCAAGCGCAAGACTATAAATTTTCGGTAGTTGAGGCGGTGGATACAGCCGAATTCGTTCAGGAAGTGAATAACCTTTCTAATGACAGCCGACTGCCACTACCAACGACGGTAACAGCCACAGTTCAACCGGGCGTCGCACAGGAGTCGGTTTTTAAGGTAGACGTACAACCACTAATATCAGCAAAAGTTAACCACCCTGACTGGGTCCCGGGAAAGCCAATTGCTATAACTGTTGAAGCACTCGGTGGTATCGCACAATCGTTCGCCTCGTACGAAACTGATGAGGTATACGCGCCTCAACTGATTTTATACTACCAATCAGAGCGTGAAAAACCCGGCACTATTTACCGTGATAACTTAATATCGATCGTCGACAGTATGGTGGCACAGCACGGTACGCCAATTGTAGGTTCCTACTACGAAGCGGCACAATATTTCACCGGCAATAATGTTGATTATGGGCTTCAACGCGGCACTCAATCCACATACGATCGGTACCATAGAGTCAGCCATCCTTCATCTTATACCGATGGTGTGGTAGACCGACCTTCAACCTGTACCGACACAGACCTCAACGCCGCGTCATGCAGTTACGAAAAAGTATTAAACAAAGACGGTAATCCGCCAAAATACATCTCGCCAATAGACAGTGAATGCCAGCAAAGTCATATCATTTTACTTTCCGATGGGGTAGCTACATCCAACAGCGCTGCACAAAAAATCAGAGATCTAACTGGCGATACTACATGTGCCGCGTTAGGCAATCAGGAATGTGGCGTTGAACTGGCAAGCTGGTTGAACAACACTGACATTGCGACAGCTTTGGATGGCTATCAGAATGTGACCACTCACACGATCGGATTCAACCTGGATAGTCCACAGTTTCTTATAGACATAGCAAATGCAGGTGGCGGTGAGTTCTATGAAGCTGATTCGTCGTCAGAATTACTGAATGCGTTTCAAAATATTTTTATCAATGTCAGCAAAACTGATACCTCCTTCGTTGCTCCCAGTGCAACCGTAAGTCAATCGAATAGATTAAAAAATCGAGAAGACATCTACTTTTCTCTTTTTAAACCAGAAGGTACAGCGCGTTGGGCCGGGAACTTAAAACGTTATAAGTTGGGTGGAACAGCTGGTGAAAATGCGGATATTCTAGACGTGAACGGCGCACTGGCTATAGATGAGCGAACCAGTCGCTTTTACTCCACCGCAAAAAGCTATTGGTCGGATGTGGTTGATGGTGACAGCGTTCTACTAGGCGGCGCTGCAGAGAAACTTGAAACAAATGGTGTTTCCCACCTGGCTCGCAAAGTATATATCTATACCGGTCAAAACACTGAATTGTCTAATAGCACCTATAACGAGTTGTTGCCAACAAATCCTTATATTGATCGCGATTGGTTAAAACTAACATCCATACTTGCAGCAGACGATGATTACGTTGACAGTTTACTGAACTGGGCACACGGTAAAGATGAATTCGACATAGATGGCGATGGCAACACCGAAGAGGCACGTGCTCAAATGGGAGACCCAATGCATACGCAACCATTGTTGGTAAGCTATGCAGACGGCCGTAGTGTGGTTCATATTGCGACCAACGAGGGCTATCTACACGCAATTGATCATAATACCGGTGAAGAGAATTTTGCATTCTTTCCTAAAGAGTTGTTGCCGAATCTGAGAAGAATCTACGAAGATCAGGTAACCACAAGTCGACCTTACGGCCTTGATGGCGGCATGGCGGTCTGGATTGATGATGACAATAATGACGGCATTATTGACCCATTAACTGACAAAGCCTATTTGTATTTCGGTATGCGCCGTGGTGGAAATTTATATTATGCACTGGACATTACTAACCCAGACCATCCAAAGTACCTGTGGAGTATTGCAGGTGGCGCCACCACCGCAGATAGCGACGACACAACCGCAGAAGGTAACTTCACAGAATTAGGTCAGACTTGGTCAAAGCCAGTAAAAACTAAAATCTATGACGGTTCAGACATTCGCGATGTACTGATATTTGGCGCAGGTTATGGGTCTAATCAAGATCCAATTGAAGATGTTGTATTGGATACCGAAACCACACCAGAGCCTGAAAGCGGCAATGAGGATACCCGCCAAACACGTGCCACCGATTCTGTCGGGCGAGGTTTTTTTGTAGTTGACGCTACCACCGGCGAACTGATTTGGCATACTGATCAAACATTCTTCCCAGAAATGAAATACAGTGTACCGAGTGATGTTCGCGTCATTGACATCAACTTTGATGGCTTGGCTGATCAATTCTATTTTGGCGATATGGGGGGCCAGGTTTGGCGCTTCGACTACAACAATGATCAGGCAATAACTGCGAATACCGATAATCGGATGTACGGCGGACGTATCGCTCGATTTGGCGGCGACACACCTGAAACTGCCCGCCGGTTTTACTATCCCCCTGATGTCGCATTAGTCAGTGTAGATGGCGAACAGCAACTATCCATATCCGTTGGTTCAGGATGGCGTGCTCACCCTTTAGACACAGAAATAGAAGACCGGTTTTACAGTTTTAGAATGACTCAAGTATACGGTGCACCAACCACCGAGGATGGCGACATTCGATACCCAGAAGTCACGGAGACTACTACCGGAATGATTGAATTATCTGCTGACGATGAATTACGAACCACTAGCAAACAAGAAAAAGGTTGGTTTTTACCGCTTGACAAGGCTGAAAAAGTACTTAGCAGCAGCGTAACGGTTGATGGTAACCTCATTTTTACAACCTATATTCCCACCGTAGAGTCAACATCATGCGATGCTGCGATAGGTACTGGTGCTGTTTATTTCCTGGACCTGGCCACTGGCAACCCCGTTAAGAACCTGGATTTAGAAGACGGAGAAACACCTACTGCAGACGATATTCTAACAGCTGCAGACCGGCGTCGCTTACTACCCGCAGCAGGAATACCACCTGAGCCAACTGTACTCTTTCCTGAGTTGGGTCAAGCTACCGCGTTTGCAGGTAGAACCAAACTAGATGAGGTTGAAATAGAAACACTAAAATCCAGAACCTTCTGGCAGGAACACATTGAAGAGAATTTATAGCCATTGAAAAGCCGCCTGTTATGTGAAAGTGAACACATTTATAACTATTCGCGATGCAGTGAAGTGCTTGATTGCGATAGCTCTACCCGACTTTGCCGTTAACAACTGTACACAAGCGGTTTGCCAATGATAGCTGCAAAAAAATAACATCAATAGCAACAGGTCGGTCCACTATGCTAAGCATCAATCTTACAAATCGTGTTTCTGTGAAGCCGGGTAAGCTGCTTACGGGATTCTCCCTTATCGAGCTTCTAATAGTCATTGCTATTATAGGCATTCTTGCGGCCGTTGCTTACCCTTCGTACACTTCATACGTTATCAAGACCAAACGTTCAGATGGTACACTGGCATTGATGGAGGCGGTACAGGCGATGGAGCGTTGCAAGTCAACCACTTTTTCGTATCTTAACTGCAAGCTAACCGGACAAAAGGCAATCTCGCCTGAAGGTTATTACTCCATTGAACTTTCACCTGAGCCAACAGCTTCAACTTTTACGATTGTAGCAAAACCTAAGGGCACACAATCCGGGGATTCTAAATGTGCAACGATATCAATTGATCATTTAGGTAACAAAACCTCTACCCCCGGCACTGCTGGTGCTGATGACAACCAATGTTGGCCATAATACTAATCTCATAGCTCTGTCATTAATACAGTTATCATCTCAACGTATTATGTGGACTGACACACACAAGTTACTCAATACCTACCATCTTGTAGTGCACTAAACCCAATTAAGCATTTTTCTACTTAAGCAGCTTAATCGACCAGTCGATACCGCGTACATGGGCGTACAAAAACAAAATGGATTCACACTGATAGAGCTGCTCGTGGCTTTGGCCGTGGCTGCAATTCTGCTCGGTATTGGTATTCCCAGCTTTTCAGGTGCTATTAAGAATGGTCGCGTGAGTTCGGACTACTCACAAATTACACAGGCACTATACCTGGCACGAAGTGAGGCGGTTAAGTCGCACTCGGCGGTAACTGTTTGTCCAAAAGCCAGTCTAAACGCGAATCAATGTGGTAAGAGCTCAGATGATTGGCAACACGGTTGGCTGGTATTCATTGACGATGATTTTTCTCACAATGAAGATGCGGCTACGATCAATGATATCGATGAAATCATTTCGGTATATTCGGCACCGCGATCTGACAACTCAATCAAGGCTATTGGCTCAAAAGATAAAACCGCCAACTCTGCTTCAGTTCGCCAATACATTCGATACGAAAGCGAAGGCGTGGCTAACTGGGCCAACGGCAGTTTTTTATTGTGTAACGATACCGATGCTGAGCTATCGAGAGCACTGAATGTGGTTCCTACCGGAGATGTACGTCCAGGACGACCCAGTGGCAGTAAGTATCCAAGAGATGTATTCAATCGTGAAGCATGTACATGATAATTGATACTAAAAACACCCGATGGCAACACGTAAAGGGTGTGGGTCTATTAGAAGTGTTAATAACCGTTGTTTTATTATCAATCGGTTTTCTGGCTGCGGCTCGTATGCAGGTAGAAGGGCTACGTTTTAGTCAAAGCGCTTATTATCAATCACAAGCCTATTTTCTAGCTAACGATATGATTAACCGTATGCGCACCAACAATGACGGTGTCATAAGTGGGGAGTATGACGGCATAACAACCTCGGCCACTGCCACAAACCCTGGTTGTGCAGATAAAAAGTGCACGGCCGCACAAATTGCGCAGCAAGATGTTTATGAATGGGGTGGGTATTTTCATTCACGCATCGAAAATGCAAAGAACTTCATCCCGGCTCTGCCCAGCTCTGAAGACATACAAGCATCTGCAACCGTCAATGCAGTCAATGATGATATTTGGACAGTAAAGCTTGTTTGGTCAGAGATTGTGGATGGGAAATTACAGGAGCAAACACTGTCCGTTAACTTTGCTTTAGCGAATTCAAACATATGAATTTCTCGTTAAGACAACGAGCGAGTATGCACAGGATGCGCAGGATTCGCGGTGTATCGCTTATAGAGTTGCTGATCGCGATGACTCTGGGCTTGATCTTGCTCGCCGGCATGATCGCAGTGTTTTCCGGCAATAAACGCAGTGCTGATCTCAATACGGCAATGGCTAACATACAGGAAAATGCACGATTTGCACTCAGTGCAATAGGTTCGGATATTCGCATGGCAGGGTTTCAAGGTTGTCTTGATTCACGCCGAGGTCGAATGACGGTAAAATCCACCACCGCCCCGGTTCCAACAGACGGTGTCAATGCCGACGGGTCGATCAAACACAATATAAACTTATCTGCCGCAACTGGTTCAGTTATTCAACCATCAGGTGAATGGAAACCGGAAATACCTGGCAATTTTGTACCCTCTGATGTTAACCCCCCTATTCCAGGCACACACGCGCTAGCAGTTCAGTTTGGTAACAGCCGCCAGTCGCTTTTACAAGGTCCGGTTAACAGTGGCTCATCACCCAATTTACAAGGTCCGGCCGTAACCGTTGACGACCTGGAGTTTACCGCTGGCGATCTTGCTTTGATTGGTAACTGTGAAAGTGTCGACCTTTTTACTGTAACCGGTGTACAAAGCACAAACGGTGGTCAATCACTATTGCACGCAGCAGCCAGTAACATAGACGGTAACTTCACCACACGATATGGCATTCCTCGAAACATTGCACAAACTTATGTAATGGGCTTCGAGTCACGTATCTACTACGTTGCAGATACCGGGCTCAAGAACAGTGCTGGTGATCAAGTTCGCGCACTCTATATGCAATCGTTTCCATACAACGACCCAGATAATCCACCAGCAGAAGTAGTACAAGGTGTTGAGAATCTACGCATCGCATACGGCATTAGCACAGATAATGCACTTCGCTATGTGACCGCGGATGATCCGGCGTTTCGACCTGAAGACGTCGAGAGTATACAAATTGGGCTGATCATGTCTTCATGGGACAGAATAGCTGAACAAGATGACACCAACACTTACGTAGTAGCCGGTCAATCAATTCTACCGTCGGCAAGTTCTATTGATGGGCAAACACATCCGCAGGATGGTCGATACCGACTCATATTTAACACCACAATAAAAGTTCGTAATCGTCGAGACGAGCGAATCTCGTTTTAATTTAACGCTGAATATTTGATGAAAAGTCATCCATACAGATTTTTAACGGCGGGTGCCAGACTACCAACTACCCAAAGTGGTGGTGCGTTGCTGGTCGCGTTGATATTAATTTTTATGCTCTCGCTATTGGGTATAGCAAGTATGCGCGGGTCGACATTGGAGCGGCAAATGGCGAGTAATTCGATTCAGACAGCAACCACATTCCAGGCTGCTGAATCAGCCAGTGAAATGGCAATAAACAATGAGCGCAACCTGACCAATGCCATAAACATAGCCGATGTTGAAGCTGTTAACAGCGGCAATATCGATGATTCGGGCACGGTAAAAGTAGATATTGATTTAAAACAGTCAATAGGTATGAAAAGCAAAGTTGAACTGCAATATGTTGGAGATGGGCCTGCCTATGGCTACTCAGCAGGACTGGGTGGCAGTAACTTTGTTGCTTATCGATTCGAAATTAGAGCGTCTGCTGAAGTAGCAGCAGTACGCTCACGTGCTTTTGTTACACAAGGTGCCTATCGAGTTGCACCGGGACGATAACTAATACATGAATATAAAAATGCTCAAGGAATACTTGCCTATGGCCATGCACAACAAAATCCGCAAAAGGATGCCAAGCTTGTTAGCTGCGCTTTGCACCAGCACCCTTTGTTTTTCGACTGCATTCTCAGACGATACCGAAGTGTTTTTCGGTCAGGTAGATCCCAGCCTGGATACATTCCCGAACGTACTGTTTGTTTTAGATACATCGGGGTCAATGAGCTATCAGGATGGTACTGGTATTAGTCGGCTCGAACGCATGAAAACCGCTCTCGATGTTATTCTGGATAATGC
>CALIMV010000263.1 GCA_938045275.1 uncultured Granulosicoccaceae bacterium | reverse complement strand
ACCGGTTTCGTGATGCTGGTTCATCAGCAATCGATGCCGCTATGCTAACCGGCTCTGTTAGAGCAAGGCCTGTATTCCTGACAGCACTCACCACCATTCTTGGTTTAATGCCAATGGTTCTGTCCATGAACATCAATTTTTTCTCCAGGGAAATATCCTTTGGCGCGCCCTCAACGCAATGGTGGACACAACTGGCCAGCGCAATTGCCGGTGGCCTGGCTTTTACCACCTTGTTGACACTGTTTCTGACACCTTGCCTGTTGGTGCTTGGAGCAAAGGTTAGCGCCAGCCGAACCATTCGCAAACACAAGCGCCGAGCACGTGCCTTGGCCCGCCAATCCACGGCGTCAAGCGCCTAACAGCGTCAATTTGGCGCTGTAATATTTTAAAATTGCTTATTGTGGCAACGTTTTTGCGATGTATCGAGGCACCGGCACTTGGCTCGACAGCCTGCGGTAATCTGGCTGCTTTCATCTTATCGACATAGGAGAAGGTCAAACCCGGTTTTCCGTTGAGCGACAACCCGAATGGATACGGTTTTTCGCAACCGAATTTAGCAACAAGCAACTTGATTCCAATGCACGAAGCAATACTACACATAGGCACGGAGAAAACCGGCAGTACCGCCATTCAGAACTACCTGCTGCATAATTCTGCTGAACACTTAAAAAATCACGGTATATTCTTTCCATACAAAACATGCGGTCTGATCAGTAATTTTCGTTTAGTGCTTTTTGCCAAATCTGAATTAGACGAAAATCTTGCTCAAATTGATAAAAAGACAATTGATTTTTCTGCAGACAACCAACAGCGATACCAGGAATGGAAAAAGCAATTTTCGCTAAACCACTCAGATTCAATCAAGAAATTCCAGCAATCTCGAAACGAATCCAAGGTTATTTACTCATCCGAACACTTCCATTCACGAGTGCATTGCGAAAAAGAAATTCAGTTTTTGAAATCGTATCTCGACTCCATGTACGAGCGGGTATCCATTATTTTTTATATTCGCAGGCAAGATCAGATTGCTTTAAGTGCTTACAATACAGCTGTTCAGGGTGGGCGTCCCACTGCACTTGATTTACCGGCTATCAGCAAGAAAGTCGTGCCGTACTACGACTATCTGTCTCTGGCGCAAAGATGGGCTAATGTTTTTGGTACCGAGAATGTTAAACCGATTATTTTTGATTCAAAGAAATTAAAAGACGGCGATGTAACGAAAGATTTCGAATTTCAAATAGGCTTGGATGATACCCATCACGATCTGTCGAAAATGAAGTACCACACATCCAACGAACGACTTTCTTTTTCAGCACTGCAGGTATTAATTGAATTTAATCTGATGAAAGAAACCGACAGCAGACTTAACGGAATTGAGAAAAAAGCGATAAGACAACAACTGATACGCGAAGTGCATTCGCTGAAAGATAATTACGGCACTATTCGGCCATCCCGATCTGAAGTAGATGCCTTTTACAGTCGCTACAAAGCGCAAAATGAGACTCTTGCAAACACATGGCTTAATGGCGAAGGGTTCAGTACAGACTTCTCCATGTACCCGGAAAATGCCAATGAAACCCCGGTCGTGGAACGCGACAAGCTGCTAACTGAAACCTTGGCAAAACTGGCTATATAGCTGAAACTCTGAGTATAAAAACTATTTATTGCGACTCAGCACATCTAAAACGGTTGTTCCCAATGAAGCCGGATCTTGCGTAATCACTGCACCCACCTCCTTTAGCAAACCGGCTTTTACGTCCGCTCGCTCGCCAAATGCTGTAATGATGGCGCCAGCGTGTCCTAGCGTTCGCCCCTCGGGCGCCGCACTGCCGGCAACGTAAGCCACAACCGGTTTGGTAAATTCGTGTCGAATAAACTCAGCTGCTTCGGCTTCCTGTGGCCCACCAATTTCGCCAATCATGACCACAAGTTCTGTGTCGGTGTCATCAGCAAACAGCGTCAGTACATCTAAAAACGTGCTGCCGGTAATTGCGTCGCCACCGACACCAACACTCGTTGATACACCTAAACCGACTTCTTTTAACTGAGATGCTGCCTCATAGCCCAACGTACCTGAACGTGAGATGATTCCGATGTTGCCCGCTTCATAGATATCGCCAGGCATAATACCTACCAGGGATTTTCCTGGACAGATGACACCTGCACAGTTTGGTCCAAACAAACGCATACGCTGTGCCTCGCGGTATCGCATCATATAGCGTTTGACTCGTATCATGTCTTGAGCGGGAATGCCGTCGGTAATGGCTATGCATAACCGAATACCCGCATCCGCCGACTCCATGATTACGTCTGCAGCAAAAGGCGGTGGTACGATTACAATGGACGTGCACGCACCTGTCGCCTGTACAGCTTCTTTTTGTGTATTGAACACCGGAACACCGTGCACTGAACGGCCACCGGCACCAGGCGCTACCCCGCCCACAACACGCGTGCCATAGTCAAGCATGCGTTGACAGTGAAATTCTCCAACCCTGCCACTGATGCCAATGATCAAAACTGCCGTGTCTTTTTCAAGCAATATACTCATCGCCAAGGCCTATTTTTGAGCGGTATCGGTTTTAGCATTAAGCGCACGAACCGAACGCTCAACTGCTTCAGCAAGCGTATTGGCCCGAATAATTGGAAGACCACTCAACGACAGAATTTTTCGACCTTGTTCTACATTATTACCGGCCAGACGCACAACGATTGGTATATCAATGGGATCCTGCTCTAGTGCCTGCACTATTCCTTGTGCAATCCAATCGCAGCGATTAATGCCGGCAAACACGTTTACCAGCAACACTTTTACATTCTCATCCAAGCGCACAATACGAATGGCTTTAGCCACGCGTTCAGCAGACGCTCCTCCACCAATATCCAAAAAATTGGCTGCCTGTTCACCGGCTATTTCTATCATATCGAGCGTCGCCATTCCCAGTCCGGCACCATTAACGACGCAGCCGATCTCGCCTTCAAAACCGACATAAGACAAACCACGATCTGCAGCACGCGATTGTTGCGGATGCTCTTGAGATTTATCACGAAGCTCAGCAATTTCCGGATGACGAAAAAGCGCATTGTCATCGAAGGTCATTTTCGAATCAATTGCATACAACTTACCTGCATCCGTTTCCACCAAAGGATTGATTTCCACCATGGTTGCGTCCAACTCCTCAAAGGCTCGGTAAGCACCCAGAATAAAATCGGTGTATTCACGCAGATGAGTCGCATCAATACCAAGCTTGAATGCAAGCTCACGTACTTGAAAAGGTTGCATACCCACTGCCGGTTCTACAATAGACCGTATAAGCGTATCGGGACGAGAAGTGGATATCTCGTCTATTTCAACTCCGCCTTGCGCGGAGGCAACTACCATAATACGTTCTGATTTTCTGTCCAGAACCAAGCCAATGTAGAGCTCGCGGTCAATCGGAATGAATTCTTCGACATACACACGGTAAACAATCTTGCCCCACTTTCCTGTACGCGAAGGTACCAATCGAGAACCTAATAGCTTATCTGTTGCTTCGTATACCGCGTTTTCGCTATCACACACGATCACACCACCGGCCTTACCGCGGCCGCCGCTGTGCACCTGAGCTTTCACCACCCAGCGCTCTCCGCCTATTTCTCTGGCTCTGTAAGCCGCTTGCTCAGGGCTGTAAGCAAGAGCGCCTTTCGGCACACGCAACCCGAATCCGCTTAATAGTTCTTTCGCTTGATATTCGTGTATGTCCATTAGCTACTGGTGTCACAACTGCATTATTGAGTTGATTCAATATAAACTGTCGTGTTGCCTTTATTTATGTGTGCGAACTACAACATACACACATTTCCATCGCAGTGGACATCAGGTCAAGCTGTAGACCATCAGCTATCCAATACGATCAGGCGGTTCACCCTGACCAAAAAAAGCATTGAGGTTGCCAATAACCCGCTCCCCCATTGCGTTTCGAGTCTCGTTAGTTGCACTGCCCAAGTGCGGTAGCAACACAGCGTTCTCCAACGATTTAAACGCAGGATTAATGGCAGGTTCATTATCGAATACATCCAGGCCGGCACCGCCAATTCGCTTGGATTGCAATGCTTCAATCAGTGCCTCTTCATCGATTACTTCACCACGTGCTGTATTGATCAAATAACTGTCAGGTTTCATCTGTTCGATAATGCGTGCATCAATCAAGTGCTTATTCTCAGCGCCACCCGGGCAATGCAAGGAAATAAAGTCGGCAGATGCGGCTAGTTCGTCCAGTGATGAACACTGGACAGCATTGAAAGTGTTTAACAAGACAGGGTCAATCGCAGAACGGTTATGTACAACAACGTTCATGTTGAAGCCACGCGCACGCTTTGCTGTTTCTCGCCCTATTCGTCCAAAACCAACGATACCCAGTGTTTTACCACTGACCCGTGTGCCCATCATATGAGTTGGTCGCCAACCAGTCCAGCCGTTTGCACGCAGCTCCCGCTCTCCTTCACCAGCTCGCCGCGCCACCATCAGTATCAGCATCATCGCAATATCGGCGGTGCATTCACTCAGCACATCCGGCGTATTGGTCACACATATACCCAAGGCTTTGGCGCGTTGTATATCAATATGACTAAACCCCACACCATAGTTTGCAATTATGCGAGTGCGTACCGTTTCGGCTGTAAGCCCATCGAATACGCGATTGTCTATTGAGTCTGTGACAGTCGGCAAGATCGCATCGTACTCAGAAAGAGCATCGCGAAACTGCACGGCTGTTAATGGCTTGTCAGACGTATTAACCGTGGTATCAAATTGTTTGGCCAACAATGATTCGACAGCAGCTGGCCATCGTCTGGATATCAGTACAGTGGGTTTCATGTATATTCCTTTTCAAAATCGACTACATACTTAAATGGACCCACTCGAAGTCAAACCTTAAGCTGCCGCACCTGCCGTTTCTTGATGAGTTACATAGTATTGGTTTAACGCACTAACGGCGACGCTGGGATTAATTCCGTTCTGCATTTGTGACATGGCTCTAGCAAACCGAGTAACTATGTCACATACAGCCTTGCGCTCTAACTGGTTTAGTATCCCTATCCGAATCTGAATCGGTTGACTGAGTGTGGTCCAGATACCAAACCCCTGTTCCCTGCAACGCTTAACCAACTCAGCCTCTTTGCCTGCCATGGCTTCTGGTAGGTTCAATACCAACAAGCTGGTCATATTGGAAGTGACCTTGCAACCAAGAGCGCTAAGTGCGGTTCGCATTGCCGCCTCATGGAAGCGATAACGCGCTGCACGTTCCGAAATTCCTTCACTGATCGCCAGGCGCAAGGCTTCGTGAAACGCAGCAACTGCATAGGCTGAATGTGTACGATGATAGGTACCTTGTTCAACATCAGCGCCATCAACAATTCCCCAGTGTCGTGCTTCGAGCAGAGGGTGATGAACAAAGGTGCGTGCACCTGTCGTTTGTAGTGCTTTGATGTATCTATCGGTAAAGCTCACTGGTGCATACGTTAAAGGCAGACAACAAATGCCTTTCTGTGGGCATGATGCCCAGGCCGCCACACCGGGGTAATTGTCAATCGAAAAATCAGCAACGCCCAGCGACGATACAGCGTCCACCAAACCCATAACATCATGCGCAACACACGCATCTGAAAAACCCTGTAAATCGTTAACCCGACCCGACCCGGTTTCCCAATGCGCCATAAAGGCCCACTTTGGTGAAAGTTTCTTGAGTGCCGCATCTATTTGAGAAGCGTTCACCGATTCGCCGTGCGGCACCTCAATGACCGTAACGGATGCCGCAGAAGGATTCAACGGTTCAGCCGCCAACTCGTCAGCGGTGGCTGCTTTCATTCGCAAGGTTAGTCCATCTATGCTCGAAAACGTACCGTTTACAAACGCAACCACTGAATCGCCCGGCATAACCGCGCTCATCATTGCATCCAGGCCACTCCACCCAGTACCAGCAACACCAAACGTATAGAGATTGTCGGTGCCAAAAACCTTTCGAAGCATATGCTTACACTCCACCAGTCCGCGCAGTACATCACTTTGCATATGATCGGCTACGCCGCAAGCGGTAAACCGCTCCAGCACACGCGGGTCAGTGTTGCCGGGCCCGGGTCCAGCCGCCAAGGTATGGGGTATATCCAGTTGATCGTATTGAGTCGCTGTCATGGTGTCTCCAGTGTGGATAAAGTTGAGATGCCGACAGTATTGGTCGTCTGACGACAGGAGAGAACATCACTACCTACTGCTTTTAGGTATTCAAAAGTATGGGTATAATTCAATACCTTTGTATGGTATTTTGAGAGGTACCAATACGATTCGCACATCCACACTTACCGGCCTCAATACGCATGTCTGTCACTAATCCAGAAATCGAAGTCACCATCGCAGAAGGCAACACCCTGATGCTGTCAGCACTGGCCGAATTGATTGAAAAAGACCAGCGCTTTAGCTTGGTAAGCACAGTCAGTTCAACCGACGCATGCTTGCAAGCTACGCTATCTGTGCCCAGCCTTGTTCTGGTCGTTGATTGGAGCTTACCCACAGTTGGTGCCGAGAAGCTGATGCAAACCTTGCGGGATAATGCGTCAGAGGCAAAGGTGGTCGTCTGTTCACACGTTAGCTCAAAAGAAATCCCGAAGCGGGCAATGGCGGTGGGTGGCGCTGGTTATTTCTGCCATAGCGACCCATCCTCAGAGCTTCTCGAAGTAATAGAGAGTGTTGCTAAAGGGCGCATGGTATTTCCGTACCTGGATGTCAGAGAGTTGAATGACCCACTGCAATCATTAACGCGAACGGAGCGTTTATTACTGCACTCACTTTCAACGGGACGAACCAACAAAGAGCTGGCAGCAGAGCACAGCATAACCGTGAACACGGTGAAGTTTCATTTGCGTAACCTCTACGACAAACTCGGTGTGAGTAATCGCACTCAGGCAATTGCGCTGTTCTATTCTTTAAAAATTGACGATGCTGCTATACCAAGCTCTATCAGTGATGCTTACCCATGAACAAAACACACCTATCGACGTCTCATAAATAGCTTCACCGGGCGCATCAAACACCATAAAAGCGATGAGGGTTGATTTGTTTGATGGCCAGGCAACCCTATGACCATTGCCTCATGCCCTGCCTCTGGTTGCGCTATGTAGCTGCCAAAAAGCCGATCCCACACCGACAAACTGAACCCGTAGTTGCTATTGGTTTCACTGGCTTTAATCGAATGATGTACCCGATGCATATCAGGGGTAACAACAATGTACCTGAGCGCCCGGTCAACTGACTTTGGTAATAGCAGATTGGCATGATTAAACATCGCACTGGCATTCAGAATAACTTCAAACAAAAAAACAGCAACTGCAGCTGGGCCCAGCACTAATACACAGACCATTTTGAACAACATTGACAATAAGATTTCAATTGGGTGAAAGCGAATACCTGTGGTGGTATCGATATCGCGATCTAGATGATGCACCTGATGCACCCGCCATAACACTGGAATTAGATGTGAGGCAACGTGTTGCCAGTAAATCAGCATATCCAGCAACACAATAGCAATGATGATTTCTAACCAGGCCGGGCCAGGCAGTAAATTAAACAGACCCCAGCCTTTGTTGCCAGCAAATTCAGCGACGCCAATTGCTGCTACGGGTAACACAAGCCTGACGATAACGCTATCAATAAAAACCAAACCTAAATTGGTAAACCACCGATGTTGTCGAGGCTGTACTCGTTGTTTTCGCGGAAATAAAGATTCCAGTAGCACCATCAGTACAAGAACCGATACAAACGTGGTCATACGAGCGCCAGTATCCAAATTAGCGATAGCTTCCACAGTTACGGCCTCAATGCATTCTCAGTCATTAACGTCGATATCACAAACATCGATAACACCAACACAGGTATCACATTTTTTTAATCTAACAGCCGATTCAATTATTTTTGACTTGGCCAGCACCGTCTTCTAACTGAGCAATAGTGAACTGTTGCTGTTCAACGATAATTCTGACCAAATCCGGCATCGACAACACGCCCGCCAAACCGTTGTAATCAAGTACCGGCAAATGACGAAACCCTTTTTCAGTCATGATAGCCATACAATGGTCTAGTGTATCCTCAGGTACAACGGATATGACGCTACCAGACATTATTTCCATAACCTTTGTGTCGCTCGGAGATCGATCTTGCAGAACAACGTTTCTGGTAAAGTCACGCTCTGAAACTATTCCGACGAGCTTGTCATTCTCGACTACCATCAGTGCGCCAATATTCTTTTCTGACATTATTTTGAGAGCATCAATAACTGCCTGGTCCGGCTTGACAGACCATACTGCATCACCTTTAACCTTCAACAAATCATCAACGGTTTTCATTGTGATGCAGCCGGCGATTTTAGCTCCCTGTATATTCAAGCCACCCGGAAACATGTTGGCCAGTTCAGAATAGGACAGTGACGTTTTCCATTCGCGCTCCATACAACGCTTAATGTCGTGCGCCAGTGGAACAGTCCCGTTATTGACATAAAATTCTGTACGAAGAAAGTGAATGACGTCCCAGTGTTTTGCCGTTAGTGTAAGCCCCTCACGTTCAGCGATAATTACAGCAGTGTTTTCATTCCATTCTGATCGATGCTTCAAAAAACCCTGGATATTTGGCTGCGCCGACATATTGGCCGAAGTATTTTCGGAGAACCTTTCTGTATGATGAACCATAGCCACTCCTAATTGCCTTGATTAGTTTTAAGCTCTAGTTATAAGCTTTATATGAGTCTGACCACTTACAGTCATTTTTACCATATATCTTCAGAAATACATTTGTGCTTAAAAAGCTATCTGCATGGC
Organism: uncultured Granulosicoccaceae bacterium; assembly: GCA_938045275.1. Lineage (GTDB taxonomy): Bacteria > Pseudomonadota > Gammaproteobacteria > Granulosicoccales > Granulosicoccaceae > Granulosicoccus. The sequence continues at coordinate 5,567 of CALIMV010000263.1, read as the reverse complement.
ACCGTTTGCAATTAATTGGTGTTAAAGGGTGATGAAATAACTAAAAAACACCAATGGTAATTAATAGCACTTATACCCCCATAAGCAGATTTTATCCCGAACAAAAGCATACAAATATCACTGCGAATGAATGCCTGCAAATTATTCGATAGCGCGGTGTTAAATATGTCAGGTTAGTTGCATCCGTGTCAAACGAATGTATATAACGTCTTACACCTCGTGTGTAATTACTTTATTGTTTGAACAGTCAACACTGCCCTATCGGACAGTAGATTCGTAAAGAATGTGCTGATACTTAGTCCCACCCATTTTCCAGCACTCTGGAATTGCACCAAGCTATTTGTATACAATCGCACTAATTTGGCATGCACAAGGTTGGCAATCGCGAGTATAGCGACAATAAAATCCAGCATTATAAAATTCAACTGATGTAGTCTATTAAAATCAGTTAAATTCGAGATGCGTGCAGTCAATGCACAATTCCAGTGCTAACTTAACTCACCGCTAAAAACAATACACTTTTCAACTGCCTGACAATGACGGCTGAGCACATCAACTCTATGTATCTAAAACAATCATTGCGCGCCATCTTACTTTTGCTTACTGCATTGCATACAGGCACGGTGGCTTCTCAGAGCGACGATTTATCAACCTATGACCGCGATGCTCAACTTAAAGTCGTGCAGTCGGTGCTTGAAGCCAAACTACTGCAGCGCACACAGTTGAGGGAAAAAATACTAACAGCCCGAGCCGGCGATGTTGTCGATATGGAAAGTGATCTACAGAAAATCAATATAGAAATAACCGATCTTCGACATTCTTTTGAACAAATTGCGGTGGGATCGGTTGACCTGGACCTATTCAATAATGAAAGCAGCAGTTTCGATATTCAAACCGAAATGACCCAGGTATTGATGCCAATCATTCGAAACCTGCACTCATTGACAGAGAAGCCACGAAAATTGGAGGCACAGCGAATAATAATTGAAACTACTAATACACAGCTAACAGCAGCCAGCGAAGCATTAAGCTCCATAGAGCAAAGTATTGCTGCATCTAACGATGAGCCCACAATAAAGTCACTACAAGCTTTACAAGCTACATGGGCCAACAGAGACCAGGAGTTACAGCGAAAATTAGATGTTGCAAGAGTACAGCTTGCCAATCTGCAAACGAGCGACGGGAATATCTGGGATAATTTTAAGGCAGGGGTCGTCGGCTTTATTACCGGGCGAGGGCTAACCATCCTACTTGCTATCGCTTCCGCTTTTGCTGTGCGATTTCTGGCAAAGTTACTGTCTAAGATCATACTCACCAGAACGCGCAGCGAAGAAGCTAAACGCTATCGAACCCGTCAACGTTTAGTTAAGTATGTATTTAATATTCTCACCGGCTTATTCATGATGATAGCCGTCATTGTTGTATTTTACGTTCGTGGAGATGTCTTGCTACTTGGACTTGCTTTCTTATTTGTAGCAGCCGCTGCACTTGGATTGCGCCATACCGTGCCAAGGTTTTTGTCCGAAGCTAAATTGTTATTGAATTTTGGAGCGGTACGCGAAAACGAACGAGTTGTGTACAACGGCCTGCCTTTTCAGGTGGTTTCTTTGAATGTTTATTCTGTGCTCCAAAATCCAGAGCTTACAGGCATAATCCGATTGCCACTGAGCAGCATGCTTGAAATGATTTCAAGACCTACAGTACAAGAACTATGGTTTCCTGCATCCAGAGGCGACTTCATATTGCTGACAGATGGCAAAATACTTGAAGTCACTGAGCTGACCACAGAGCTTATTCACTTGCAAAACCTCAGTGGCACTAAAACCACCATTCCGGCTGCAGATTTCTATAACATGACATTTGATAATCTTTCGCGAGGCAAAGTGTTCGCAATCACCAGTCAATTTGGCGTAGATTACTCTCACCAGGCGATAAGCAACAATCACATACCAAATACGCTACAGAAATCGATCACCGCAGCACTGGCCAAAACATCTTTTGCCGAGCATGTTGTCTCGGTTGCGGTCGAGCTAACTGAAGCCGGCTCATCTTCACTGGACTACTGGGTTTGCGTTACGCTTTCAAGCGCAGCAGCCCGCTCCTACTACAAAGTAACCCGCATTGTGCAACAAACCTGCGTCGATACCTGTACTAATGAAAAGTGGGATATTCCGTTCCCACAGTTAACTATCCATAATCAGTAGAAGACGTTGCAATAAAATCACTGTATTGAGAACACTAGGCAATCAATTTGCCTGGAGAGTAGAGTTTTTGGATACCGGCAATTAAAAAAATGATCGTCCCTGATCAAAGCTACATCCTGTATCAATCCACTTGGAGGAGGAGTATTTAGACTATCCCAACCTATTACAGCTGTCTTGCACTAAATTTGCAGCACACCGATGTCATTATCGACTCGCCCGCACTGTAACAACAGAATCACCTTCCTGCCTGTGCAAAAAGTTTGCATATATACATCGGTGTACTGGTTTGCAATAGGCTATTGTCAACATGACGAGTATCAACCGTATAGATTACTACGAGATTACACCGGCTCATTTGGCAGGCGCATGCAGCCCAGCATCAAAAACGGGTATGTACAAATAAGAATTTATTAAGCATACTGAGCAATCCCATTCCCAAGCGACCAGTCTTCCACCGCGACCTCAACAAGGCTGATGACAACGTCTTCTGGTCGAACGCCTGGGTTGGCAGCAAGTTTTTTTGCAATCTCTGCGTACAGAGCTTTTTTCTTATCTACTGTTCTACCAGCGTTTAATGTTATTTGAATGAACACAACATCGTCAGAGCGCTGGATACCGGCATAGTCGCCACTGTTGTTGAAATTCCCATCGTCAAGTTCTGTGATGGTCGCGAAGCGATCATTCTCTGGTATGGCTATCGTCTCGCGCATGGCAAGGTAAACTTGCTCCATAAGAGCGGCGCGATACTCAACTGACTTGCCTTTCTTTAAAGTGATCTGAGTAAACGGCATGGTACGGTCCTTTTAGTTAGTTTATGAAAGCGGAATAAGTAACGCTTTCATTGTTGGTTAATAGGGATAGATTAATTAGTATTCAATTCCTAATTTTTGCGGTTAGCAGATTATCAACACAGTTCAACTGGCATGCAGGGTGATCATTCGTTTCATTAGCAATTCGTCTCAAATATATTTATATTCCTTTTCCAGGTCTAAATTAAATATATTGTTCTTGTGAATGACAGGCCATTTTTGAACCTCTGCCTCTCCAAGGCACAACATCCATTACACCAATACTCAACGGAGACACAATGGCACTCGGTATATATCAACGAATGACACTATTTTTCCTTTTGGCTTTGATGATTTGGCTTGTATTTTGTCTCCCTCCGCTATTAACTAATCGGCCAGACGCATTTCAAGCCTCTGGCTCATTAATCGTCATTATGGCAATTCTAATATACGCTCGTGAGCGTGCGCTGCGCCAAAACGATGTTGCATTAGCCCAACGCAATCAGATCAATGCCATGTTGGACGAACATGACACCTGGGGCTCCTATCATGAATCTCGGGTAAAACGCAGTGCGTTGGAAACTGAAGCACAGCTAATAGAATTGCGTTGTGCTGTTTCAGACAACAAAGAACAAACTTCAGAATTAAACTCGCGCATTGCCCAAATACAAAAAACGCTGAGTGAATCAAGAAGCCATCATGAACATCTTCATCAGCAAATGCAGAAATCGCATGCTAAATGGGTAGAAGTTCATAGCGACGCAGAGGAAATTGTGCAATCTCAAGGTCCCGCAGCAAAATCGCTGGAAAGATTGGAAATCGCACTGGTCGTTATCGGAACACTTCAATGGGGCTATGGTGATCAGCTAGTGAGGCACTTGTACTCAGCAAACTAGCGGATGCACCTTTGATTGTTACGGGCACCTTGAACACCGATAAATTAACTGCCAACACAACAACACTATAATGGCCGTACCAAAAAAACAGATCACTTTAAGCGATACCGGTTCGTAAAATTGGTAAAGGCCTGCTAAAGACGACATTACGTAGCTGCGTGTGCGATGCATCGGCTTTGATTTCGGCAATTCGTGCCCAGACGGCGCGATAGAAAACCTCACACGTTAGTTGAGTAAAGTCGTGAGCCAGCTCGCCAGGGTTCGTAGAATCTGTTACTTGTTGCCGTGCTTTATGCCAGGTAATTAGTGCATCATGTACATCTTGATCTGCTGATATGTCATGGATAAAAGCAGAAAACGCATCCGCCCCGGCACCACCCTCAACACGCAGCCCACGAGTCGCGATGGCTAACTCGTGAATCGCGTTAGCGCCTTCGTATATCGATGTAATGCGGGCGTCACGCCAAGTTTGAGATACACGATACTCACTTAAATACCCGTATCCGCCCAGAACTTGAATGCCAATGTCAGCCGCTTTGATACCTGCTTCAGTACAAAATACTTTGCATAATGGTGTTAAAAATTCCACTAAGGCCCGATTGTCACCCAGAGCAATTTGAACCAGGGTTGTGTGTGCCATCGCACGAGCACCCAGCGCTAAACAGTGTTGCTCGTTTAGCATACGACGCACATCTGCATGTTGATATAATGTTGCATCGCTACCATCAGCGTTTCTACCTTGCACACGTTCTGCTGCGTAACTACTGGCAATAGAATGGGCACGTGCAGCATGGGCCACGCCTTGAAGTGCCACATCAATTCGTGCGTGATTCATTAATGTAAACATGGCACTCAATCCAGCGCCTTCTACACCCACTAATTCAGATGGAGCATTGTTGAACACCATGTGGCACGTGGGTGATGCGTGCAGGCCTAATTTTTCTTCTATACGATCTACCCGAATCGCTTGGCCTGCTTGCAGCTTGTTGCACAGAAACAGCGATAGCCCTTTTACTCCCGCGTCACTATTACCTGAACGAGCAAGTACAAGGTGAAGGATGTTGTTCGACAGATTTTGATCACCGCCCGAAATAAATACCTTCTCACCATTTATAATCCAGCCATCGCTCTGCTGAGTAGCAGTGGTGCGAATCCTCGATAAATCTGAGCCGGCGCCTGGCTCGGTCAAACACATCGTAGAGAGTGCGTCCCCTGAGGCTAATTGAGGAATCCAGTTTTGCTGTTGTGCTGGGGTACCAAAGCGCAAAAGTGTTGATATTGCACCGGGCACTAAATTACAGATCATCTGCAAGGAATGATTAGCGCCGGCAAACACCTCTGATACCGCCGCAGCGACTAACGGGTTTTGAGCCATACCACCAAAGGCTTCTGGCGCCGTTAACCCTTGCCAACCACCCTCTGTTAGCAACGAATAAACTTCGCTGCAACCATCAGGCATGTTCACTTGGCCTTCTGTCAGTGAACAGCCTTGTTTGTCACCTGGTTCATCAAGTGGCGCAATTTTATCTTCTGCGAAAGCGGCAAAGTGATTCAGAATTTCTGCACAAAGTTCAGCATCCCACGCCGGCAATACATCAGCACCGGCGACTTTATTGAGTGAAAATAAAATATCTTCAACAGGTGCTTTGTAAGGTGTCATACCAAGCTCAAGATTAGCT
>CALIMV010000262.1 GCA_938045275.1 uncultured Granulosicoccaceae bacterium | reverse complement strand
CTGTTACTGTTACTGTTACTGTTACTGTTACTGTTACTGTTACTGTTACTGTTACTGTGAGTACCGGCTAACCTACCACCAGTTCATTTTCTGGGTCCCGCCGTTCTGCGCTGTTGACGATGAGTAATCGATTGCGAATAGCGCCAATCGGTTTGTACCGGTGACGCTCACACAATTGACTCAGCTGCTGAGCTGAAGAGCACCCTGCCCAGAGGCGTGCAGATACACGTAAGCACCCAACACAACAGCGCTCATATGATCCAATTAATCGCTCAGCTATGAAGCCGCACCGCTAGTTGAGCTATGAGTCTCTTTGACGCTCTCCCATATTTACGGACTCCAATTAAATGAGAAAATGTTTCAATAAGGAGATTCCGATGACAAGAAGAAACCGAAGAAACTATATGCCTGAGTTCAAGCGAGAAGCAGTCAGGCTTGTGGAAGGTTTCTAGTAGCGGGTATTATGACTGACGGAATAGTACCGGCGCGCGCAGGGTGCCGACACTGGGATTTTCAGTCTTCGGTTGCTCAAACAAGCTATTAATTTCACACAGCTGTGATACACCTGAAATAGCAAAGACACTGAACAGCGCGAATCCAATAGAATAACGGACCACTGACATCCATTTGTCTCCTTGCTTGGGAACCAGCAGGTTGTTACGATCTAATGAATCACAACGAATAGAAAAGGACTATCGATATGATCAAATTACTGCGCAATTGCTTGTCTACAGCGGTTTTTGGAATTTGCATAACCAGCGGACTTGCCAATGCGGCGGAATGGAAATTCAACAACGGGCTACCGGAAGGAAGGAATGAGTCTAAAGAGCTTGATCAGTTTGCCGCAGATGTTGCCGAGCATTCCAACGGCAGCCTGTCCATTAAGGTTTTTCACGGCGGATCGCTAAAACTTGAAAATAATGATGTGGCTCGCTGGTTGCCGAAAGGGGCAGTCGAAATGGGCCTCGTCTGGGCTAACTACCTGGGCCGCGATGCACCGGCTTTGAACGCTGTACTTATACAAGGTTCTGTAGGCAGCTCAGATGAACTGATAAAGGTGCTGCCTGAAATTCAGGATATCTACACTGAAGAGCTGGCCGAGTGGGGAATAGTCCCAACAGGCTTTATGGCTTTGCCATTACTAAAGGCTTCCATTTTCTGCAGAGAAGAACCCGTTCGAACACTTGAAGATTTGAAAACCAAAAAGCTCAGAGTCTGGAGCAATGATCAGGTTGAAACGTTTACCGAACTGGGCATTGCCGCGCAGATTGTCGGCCAGAACGATCTGTATGTTGCATTGCAAACCGGCGTTGTCGATTGTGCAGTTTACCCTGCACTGTTTGCGCATACTATCTCATTGCAAGAAGTCACCAAGTACGCCTCCTATCTGTACCCGGTTGCTGGCGTTCCGTATGTGCTTGGCGCTAACCAGGACGCGTGGGACAAACTAACAGATGAAGAGAGAGACGCTGTTTCAACTGCTGCTGCAAGCGTCTGGGAACGCACCAACCAATACGACTCAGCAGAAGAAAAAGAAGCAGAAGCACGCGCCAAACTTAGCGAACAAGGCGTGGAATTTCTTGATGATTTCTCTGATGAAGATCGAAGTGCATTTCTCGATGCGGCATCCAAGACCTGGGAAAAGCTTGCCACAGATGCCGGTGGTAACGCACTAGCCCACCGACAACGCATTCTCGACGTACTCGGACGCTAATCAACACACAGCGCAACCAGCACATGAAAGGGCAGCGTGGTTCTCTACTTCAACGAGTAGAGAACCGTCTGCGTCAGTTGTTTGTAGCGTTAGCTGTGATTGCAACGCTTGCCGGTGTGATGATCGTGGTGCTGGTGGGTACGAGTGTCACAATGAGGCACCTCGCCCACGCACCGTTTCGTTTTACCGAAGAACTGGTCGGATTGTTGATGACGGTCGCTTTTTTTCTGGCTCTGCCATTGGTTACGCTTAACGCAGAACATGTTCGTGTTCAAATAGTGGTGAGCTCTCTTCCCGAGCGTGTGGCTCGCTGGGTAGCCGTTGTTGCTGCATTATTCGGTATTGTGTTTGCCATTTGGTTTTTCTGGTTGTGTCTACCCTGGTTCGAGTTTGCGTATGTGCGAGCGATAAAAACCGATGTGGGACGCTTGCTCATGTATCCATGGATGGCCGTGCTGCCACTATCGATACTGCTGACATCGATAGCATTTGCGCTTCGCGCGCTGCGGGCACATCAGGCAGCAGAATCAGAGTCAATCCCACAAGAGCGCTAGCAATGGATTCACCATGAGCGCATTTTGGGGATTGCTGCTGGGTGGTTTGACTGTGCTGGCAGGCTCAGGGTTGGCACTCGGCGCAGCCCTAGGTTTAACCGGTCTGCTTATCTTGCATTTTGTCGCTAACGGTTCAACCTTTGTGGCGGTGGATGCTGTTTGGAACGTATTAAATTCATTTACGCTCAGCGCAATACCCTTATTCATCATGCTCGGCGAAATCATGCTGCGTAGTGGTCTTAGCGATCGCATCTACACAGCATTGTCACCCGTATTCAAGAGTGTACCCGGCGGGTTGCTGCACACCAACATTGCCGTATGCACTTTATTCGGCGCAGTCAGCGGTTCAAGCCTTTCTACTGCTGCAGCAGTGGGGTCGGTGGCGTATCCGGAAATGTCTGAGCGCGGTTACGATAAACGCATGGTGGTGGGGTCGCTTGCTGGTGGTGGAACACTCGGGTTGTTGATACCGCCAAGCCTTTCTTTGTTGATCTATGGTGCACTAACCGAAACCTCAATCGGCAAGTTATTCCTGGCAGGTGTTTTTCCGGGCTTACTGCTCGCCGGGCTCTTCATGGTTTATCTTTTTGTGCGCTGCCGATTGCACCCCGCCCTGGCACCACGAGATACACAAACAATTCGCCCCATGTCTATCCTGCTTGGCGTTCTTAGTTTGTGGCCTTTTGTATTGTTGATTCTGACCATCATGAGCTCGATCGCTTTTGGTATTGCCACGCCCACCGAAGCCGCTGCCGTCGGTGTTATTGCGACTATTGTGCTGGGGCGATTGTGGGGAACACTCACAGTATCGTCTCTTGCACAAAGTTTATTTGCTGCAATCTTGCTCTATGCATCCATTATGTTCGTGGTGATGGGCGCAACCATTCTTGCTCAGGCCGTCAGTCTTCTGGGTGTGCCACAAGTCATTTTGGAAACGGTCCGCGCAGCAAACTTAAGTCCATTAATGGTGCTGTCGGCAATTGTATTAATCTATCTGATACTGGGTTGCTTTTTCGATGGTCTGTCACTGATGATCATGACATTGCCAATCGTAGTGCCATTGATGTCCGGTCTGGGTTATGACGTCATCTGGCTCGGTGTGATTATCACTATCATGATTGAAATCGGCCAGGTCACACCGCCTGTTGGC
>CALIMV010000261.1 GCA_938045275.1 uncultured Granulosicoccaceae bacterium | reverse complement strand
AATCCCGGTGAGCCTAGTGTCAGCATCAATGACGATGTTTGATAACAGCTTCACTACCTGTTCGGTATGACTTAGTAGCACTGTGAATCCAGCATCCTTGAATTCATACAGCCTAATGCGGTCAGAATAATCAGCTTGTAGATCACGCATAGACTGAATTGGAAACATGGGATCTTCTTCACCGTGAATGATAGAAACATTGCAGCTGGATTGAGAAATTATTTGTGAATAATCAGTAAACAGTGCTCGTATATCTTCCATTATTGTGCTCATTCCAAATGTCGTAGCACTCTCCAGGGCATATTCCAGTTCTACAACATTTTCAGGTTGCATCACTGTTTTAACGTCATTTTTATTTCCAGCGAGTTGCAGCTTGTGATACTGCTTTGAACCAACCGTGACAAGGGCTTTTAAATTTGCAGCACCAACTATTTTTCTGACCGAGTTATATTGTTCATCTATGCGGAATATGGCATCTACCCATGGAGCGCTTGTACCGTAGCGCGACCAATATACCCCTGGTGGGCTTGCGGCCACCAATAAAATCTGTGCTATTCTTTCGGGCAATACCGCCGCCAGATTAAAAGCACTGTACGTTCCAGCGCTGGTAACCAGTACCGGACAACTGCTGATGTTTAGCATATCCAAAACCGCTTCAATATCTTCTGCCTGACATTGCCTTCTGTTTTTTCCTGCAGGATGTGGATCGGTCATTCCGTGCGCTGGTGGACATACAGTGATCAGATATAACCCGGCTTTAAACAATGACTCTTCCACATTTGCATTAAATCTGTTTGCAGCTGCAGAGGGTATGTGTAACAGCGGAACGCCGGCAGGATCGCCGCAGAAGCAGACATCTATCATGCGACCACCGTCGCGCATGATATTCGCAGGCCTGCGATATGGGTGTTTCAATATAGCTGAAAGCTTTTCAATCTCGCTATTGAAATCAGATAAAGACAACGCTGTTCGCAATAGAGAGGCTTGATTGTGAGCGCCCATTTTTGTCATTAAGGAATTGAACTGCGTTCTAATGGTTGCGTATGATCTTGCCCTATCGTTTGCGATTTCCTTTAGTGAAAATCCCTGTACAAAGCTAGTTAATATTTGACATTCTGCAGTGGTCAATTCGTAGTGATTCTTTATTAGTTCTGCCACTTGACCGCTGAATTTGGAGCTGATGATAAAGACCAGGGCAGAAGCACCACTTTCTTTCGATGATTTGATTACAGCTATAGTCAGCTCATGAGTTGAGCCTTTACTGAATGCTTGCTTAAAAACGGCTTTACCTTTTGCAAAGCTGGAATTTGTTACTTCTTTAACGACATCTTCTATTGATTCGGCAAGCTTCAGTACCACAGGTAAATCGCTGATATTATCCCCTATGTTTAAATCGAAGGTTGCACCCACCATAGCGTTCTGTGCTGAAATGTGCCCGTTGCTATCGACGAGAAATGCTGGGTGTTTAAACGCATTTAACATTCTTCTTACCTCGCAATTGAGGCGAGCATGTGTAACGGAGATGTTTACGTTTGAAATTGTGTTAAGTGCTGCATGTTCAATGTTAGAAAAACCACTTGACGAATCTGGAATTTTTTCAAGTTCGTCGTTTAGCTTCCTCCAACTGCTAACCCAGTCATGGTGAGACAGAGGGTCTTTTCCCGCGCGTTGCAGCATTCGCAGCAAGGCCGAATCTGTATTGGTCATAGAACACTCCATTTATCTATGCAGTGATTTTAACAGAGGCGCATACAGCAGCTCATACTTCATTTGCTGTATGAATTGGTATTACGTACAACAATTGCTGTATGTGCAGAGACAAAAAAGGCGAAAAAAATCCTGAATATAATTCATTTGCATTATGACAAATAACCTCACAATTCTTAGCCTATCCACGTTGGTCAGCAAATACTGCCGAACATTTTAGGCTACCGCCAGTTCACTGCTTTTTAACTCGGTGAGCTTACGGATGAGAAGAATGGGTGATTTCGTATGTACAACTTAAAAACGCTTTTTGCGAAAATATTTATTAATCTACGCATACCCTCTGAGCGTGAAATCAGGGAACTTCAGCTACGGCAAGTAAAGTGTGCTCTTAAACAATCGAATGATTCAACACCGGGCGAATCTGGCACGTTGTTAAATTTATTCCAAATAATTTGGCAAAGTAGTTCGCAAAAGAATAATAGTGATGCTATGACAAATTCCAATGTATTCATAGAAAATCAATTAAAAAGCAATGCGCACCTATAGTTGGAATATCTCAATAGAAAGTAAGCTCAGTAGTTAGCACGCTAGGCGTCCGCGTCAACGGTTTATCTTAATGACTGTAGTGGTTATCTGGTAGGTCGATGGATTGTTAGCGGTGCGGTGGAGTAATATTTTTAAAAAACTGCGCGATACTTCACAATCGCACTTTCGCCTGTTGAAGATGGGTAGTGGCGTGCACGATAAACGCTGCTACCTAATTGGTTTTTCTATGTATGTCTTTGGCCAAAACAACTTTAGCCATTTCAATATTGTTAGCTCTTGGCGGATGTGGTTCAAGCTCCAATATTGATGAGAGCTCGCGTACCTCAGATAACGTAGAGCCGGGTTCTGCACTTTCTGCTTCGAACATGATGACAAATGGTAGCTCTGGTATTACAGCAGAAAATGGCGTAAGCAACAGCGGTTCAGGTGATGGCGGGGAAATCACACCTGGTATCGATTTCTACATAGATCCTGAATCACCTGAGTTTATCGAAAGTGATTCGCTACACTTTAGAAGCGCTGTACTTGGCGCTTGGGCAGCTACTGAATGTCAACCATTTGAGACCATTCTAAATGCACAAGTCAGCAGGCATTCAGTTTTTGTGTTTACCAATGAGGAGTTGGTGGAAACCGAGTACGAATACGAATCTGCTGATTGCAGTGGAACGCCGTCCAGCAAATGGTATCCATTACCCATACGAAGCTGGAGACTGGGTTCTTACCGAGCTTTACCCGATGGTAGTGGTGCTTGGGAGCTTGATACCAGCATTACCCAACGGGGTGTGTACGCAGGAGACGTGAGCGCTGATGTGGGTGTCAGTAGCTATGTCAATATCGGATTCAAAGGCGGTTTGCTCGAATTCAACCCATTGGTTGATAACTATAATCACACCCGGCCTGAGGCTCGATCGGGCGTTTACTTCAAAAAACTGATTGGCCGCGGATTACCGTCTATTGACAGTGAAGCTCTGATCGGTAACTGGCGGGCTACGTGTACAGGCCGACTGGAGTCAAGCTATCAGTTTTTTCCCGACAAGCTTGTGATTACCGATGAGAACTGGGCTGATGTTGGCTGTGAAGGAGACAGTTATGCAGTTAGGAAATCCACATTTGAACTGGAGTATGGTGCTGCATTCGTGAGTATATTTAACGACACGTTAATGCAGTACAAGCTCACTGCTGTAAGTAATGAGCTTGTTAAATTTGATGACAGTCAAGGTTTTGATAAACCTGAATTTAAAGTACCTCTGGGAAAGACAGAGTACAGAGCGGTTACTATTGATAACGATGTGTTGATACTTGCGTATTGCTTATACCGAAACAGTGGTGAGGACGACTGTCAAGACAGTGCAGAGCGCACACCTGATATGGTGGACCATAACTGGTCTGTGCGTTTCCACAAGGTTTTGTAGGTTCTTCGACTGAAAATGCGTGCCAAATTAGACTTTAATATTAAATTCGGGTAATGCCAGGGTCGATATCTGTTGCGAGGTGACACATTAATTTGAATGATACATAGTTATAAAATTTTAAAACGGGCTGCATTACAGCTCACTTATTTAGCCATAGTAGGAAATAGCCAATGAAAAAAGTAAAACAAAAAATTAAACGTTTTATTACTAAAGAAGAAGGATTAACTACCGTGGAATATGCGGTTGCAGGAGCGGTAGTCGCGTCAGCCGTACTGCTGGCATTCACTAACTTGGGCGGTGCAGTTGCAACGAAGGTTGGTGAAATTACAACCGCTATTACTGGTTAGACTACACTGTTGGCGCAACATGGCTGCAATTTTACGCAGCCATGGCTCCACCTCCGTTCGGCGTTAATTCTTAATGTCAGTAATTCTTCTGCTTGCTATTCTGCTGACGATCTGCGTAATCAGCGATTTTAAATCTCGAAAAATTCCAAACAGTATTGTAGGCATAGGGTTAGTTTCGGGTTTAACACTTTCCGGTTTAAATTTAAATGGCGACATCAGTCTGCTTCAATCAGTTCTTGGGTTATTGGTTGGGCTTTGCATGCTTTTGCCGATTTACATGATCGGGAAAATGGGGGCCGGAGATGTAAAACTGTTGGCAATGTGCGGCAGTTTTCTGGGTGCAGAAGCAACGCTTATGGCTGGCCTTTGTGCGTTCCTGGCTGGCGGTTTTTTTGCGCTAATTTGGATCTTTTTGGTTTCTAAGATTCAGGTTGTAGACAAACGATATCCCTACGCCTTTGCGATTGCAACCGGCACTGCAATGGCGCCATTGCTTCAATTCAATTAATAACACGTTATTGAATCTCTAAAAATATCTGAGTTTCAGCCGCTATATGCCTTTGAACTGTAAAAACCCCAGTTTGATGAGGTCACCATTATGCTGAATATAAAGGCAGGTATTATGTTCCTGCTGGCTCTGGTGCTCGGCACAGGCGCCGCCATGATGGCATACGGCTGGATACAGCAGCAATCCCCAACAACAACGTCAGAAAATACTGATATTGCGCTGGTCTACGTGGCTGCTCGTGATGTCCCCTACGGGAAGTCGCTTGATAAAACCCACTTGAAAACGGTGGAATGGCCTGCGGATAGCGTTCCCAAAGGCGCGATCCTTGCTTCGGAAGAGCTTATTGGAAAGATCGTGACTCAGGATATTTTGTCTGAGGAACTGTTTTTGAGCGCTCGTGTAACTGACAAATTGCAGGGAAGTCGACTTTCCTCAATTGTCAGGCCAACAATGCGTGCTATTTCGGTGCGGGTGAACGATGTTGCTGGTGTAGCTGGTTTTTTGTTACCTGGCAATCGAGTTGATGTATTGGCCACGCGGATGGAGGACAGAAGAGCGATCACATCTACCTTGTTGCAGAACATTAAGGTGCTGGCAGTGGACCAGAAAGCATCGAGCACGAAAGATGAGCCAATTGTCGTTCGAGCGGTAACGCTGGAAGTACATTTGAATCAAGCGGCATTGCTGGCAAGTGCCACTGAAGAAGGCAATATTCAGCTGGTTCTGAGAAACCCGGAAGATCAAAGTACGCAGCCCGATACCAATTTTGCGCAATTGCAACCCAAAGATGCAATGGAAATTGACGCCCAAAAGCCTGCAATTGCAGCTGCACAACTGGAAAGGAAGGTAAAAAAGCGTAGCAGCGATAGCAGTCTAACAATTATAAGAGGGACTGAGGTTGTTAGAACAAACCTGAGGCAATAGAACGCTACTGTACTCATACTGAAACACACATGCGCAATGGATGGCGGCTGATGGGATAGAAGATGTACCAAAAGATTATTAGTCGTTTTCCACAGTTGCGAATCACGATAAATGTGATTGTCGTTGGCGTGTGTTTATTAAACCATGCTGTGCTCAGTGCAAATACTGTTGAACAGGATCTCATTATTCCGCTATATAAATCCAGCATATTCGATATGCAGGAAAAGCCCATTCGAGTATCGCTTGGTAATCCAGCCATTGCCGATATTGTTGTGCTTCGAAACGATCAAGTTCATATTGTTGCCAAATCTCTCGGAACAACGAACGTTGTTTTTTGGGATAAAAATGATCGCATTTTTCAGTCGATAAACATCGAAGTTACGCACGACCTTGCGGCATTGAAGAAAAAGCTTCACAGAATGTTCCCAAGTGAACCCATTAAGGTTTTCTCCGCTCAGGAAAAATTGATTCTTTCCGGTGAGATGAGCTCAGCGGGCAATGTGGATGCCGCAATAAAGGTTGCTCAGGGGTATTTGCCGGGCTGTCACGCAAGGTCGAATGATAATGCTGAAACTTCACAAAGCTCTGGTGCATGTGGTAGTGCCGAGGTGGTTAACTTGCTGGAGGTCGTTGGCTCACAGCAGGTAATGCTGGAAGTAAAAGTCGCCGAGATGTCGCGCTCGTTTCTTCGCTCATTGGATACCGATTTAAATTTGCTGAATTTCAATGCTGGAACAGGCCTCGTTAATGGAGGCAGTTCGTGGCCGAATGTGCTTGTCAACAATGAGGAAGTGCCTTTTATAGCGGCGGGTATACCGGATGGCTCAACGCCTATTATTGGTCCGGTCGTCAGTAAATTTCAGGCAAATACACCTTCGATAAGCGACAAAGGTTTGTACTTTCAGGATTTAATTGGCGATAACTTATTTCATGCAGCGCTGGAGATGTCTCGATCAAATGGTCTGGCCAAAGTCTTGGCTGAACCTAACTTAACAACGCTTACAGGAAGGTCGGCAGAGTTTATCTCTGGCGGTGAGTTTCCAGTTCCTGTACCTCAGGATGGTCGTACCAGCATTGTGTTTAAAGACTACGGTGTAAACGTAAAGTTCATACCAACCATTCTTGATCTTGGCCGTATCAGCCTTGATCTGGATATTATTGTCAGTGAGTTATCTGAGGGGCGTCAGGTCAATATAGCCTCTGTTGGTGCCGACTCTGTGTTCTCTATTCCAACATTAAGTAAAAGAGGCGTATCGAGCACAGTAGAGTTGGCAAACGGGCAGACAATAGGCATTGCCGGGTTGATTCAGGATAACGTGCGACAAGTTATAAACAAATTACCCGGTATTGGCGACATACCTGTGTTGGGCCAATTATTTCGTAGCCAGGAATTTATTTCTGGTCAAACTGAGTTGGTGATATTTGTAACAGCCCATCTTGCAAACCCAATTGACAACGGACAGATCAAACTGCCCACCGACAGCTTTGTACCTCCCAGTGACATAGAGTTCTACCTGCTCGGTCGGATGGAAGCTCGTGAAAGCGGCGAGAGAGAAACTGGTGTAGCTCCGGCTTCTTTGCAGGGTGGTACTGACGGTTTGAGTTTTGGACACGACTTGTAGGGGAATGTGATGATGTCAAGTGTTAGGCCGTACCTGATGGTAGCTGTCTCAATTATTGGTTTAGTTTTCTTTACGTCTTGTACTTGGTCTGACCCTGTCAAAGTAGAAGATGATTTCGGTAATTCTGTTAGACACATGATCGAGCAACAAACTCAAACTTCACCACAGGTACCAAAAACG
Source organism: uncultured Granulosicoccaceae bacterium (assembly GCA_938045275.1). Taxonomy (GTDB): domain Bacteria; phylum Pseudomonadota; class Gammaproteobacteria; order Granulosicoccales; family Granulosicoccaceae; genus Granulosicoccus. The sequence goes on along the minus strand of CALIMV010000261.1, from coordinate 16,720 downwards.
ATGGAGTCGAATCCACCGGGCTTGGATGGTAATTCAGCCATAAACAGTCTGAATCAGTATCGTTCGGCACAAGTAAAAAAGACACAAAAAAAGTCTTTAGATTCCTTGGATTTAAGTCAGTAGGGGGAATCTGAACAAGTGGAATATTTGCTCACACGTCGATCATTGTCAGCTCCGAGGAAACAGCGAGGAGCGATGCTGCCAATTATTGCCTTGGGGTTGGTGATCATTCTGGGTATTGCCGGTATGGCCATTGATAGCAGCCACTTGTTTTTAAACGGCACACGGTTACAGAATGCATTGGATGCGGCAGCTTTGAGCGCGGCCAAGACGCTGAATCAATCAGGTGGTAATACCGATCTTGCAACGCTGCATGGAACTGAGGCGTTTGATATGCATTTGGTTGGTGAACTCGACAGTGTAGAAGTTACGTTAGAGTTCGATTTTGCAAAAACGTTAAAACCATTTGAATCAACAGACCTGGATACACGCTTTGTAAGGGTATCGGTGGCTGACTACGAACAGCAATTCTGGTTCGCACAGGTGCTGCCTGGTGTGGAGGAATCAACACTGCTGGGTGCGACAGCGGTAGCGGGCCCAATTCCTTTGGGTAGCGGTAAAGTGTGTGATATTGCGCCAATGATTGTCTGTGGTGACCCAAGCGACACAGACAGTAGCGATGGTACGTATCTAGGTATGAATTTCGGTGATGAAGCAAACGTGCAGTGTATTAAATCCAGTCGAAATAACTTTGGTGCGGATGATAGTAGTCGCATGGCGCGACGTGCTAAAGGTGGAAATGGTAACGGCAATAATGGCAATGGCAATGGTAACGGCGGCTCCAGTACTAGCGGGACTACAAATCAGGGCAACAATGGTAATGGGAATAGTGATATTCCACCGGAGTGCCAACCACCAGTTGAAAGTATTGGGCCAGGTAACTTTCAACTTGCCCAATTAAGTTGTGGCAGTGGAGCGAATTGTGTGCGAATTTCGCTGGCAAGTGATTTGGGAGACTGTGCAGAAATCAATGGGTCTATATCAACAAAGCCAGGCAATGCTGTTGGCCCTACGGCGCAAGGTTTAAATACTCGATTTGGTATTTATCAGGGGCCAACTAACGCAACCGACCATCCCCCCGATTTAGTTTCTCAATATCCATTGACCTATACCCAATACCAGGCTGCCTATTTCAATGAACAATTTGATCAACCAAACGGTAGTTCGAAGAGAAGAGTTCTGGCTGTGCCGATAGGTAACTGCAGTGTTGCCAGTAGTGGAGTGACGAGTATTCCCATTCTGGGTTTTGGGTGTTACTTTTTAACGCAACCAACACAGGGTACCGGGCAAAACAACTGGATTATCGGTCACTTGATAGAAGGTTGTGAAGTTGGTGGAAGCCCTGGCGAGACACCCGTAAAAACGGGAAATGGTTATTCAACTTACAAAATTATCCTGTATAACGACCCGGATAATTTGGCCTCATGAACACGCTGCCGACTGGACGAGTAAACACTGTGCGCAATCAACGCGGTATCGCGATGGTGGAGTTGGCAATTGCAATTCCGGCAATGCTAGTCATGATGCTATTAACAGCCGAAGTAACCCGGATTATGTATCAGTACAATACACTTAACAAGTTGGTTCGGGATGGGTCACGCTCTGTTGCTTCACATATTTTAAAAGGCAGTGCACTCACAGGTCTAACCAGTGATGAAATGCAAGTTGCAAAGCAACTGGTTGCAACCGGTAAACCGCAAGGTGGTGCTGGATTGCTGGAGGGATTGTCCGAGGACGATATATCCATAACGCTAAGCTCCGTTGGAACCGGAGGTACACAAAGGTACTATGTTCAGGTTTCTGCAGACTATGCTTACGTTCCTATTTTCGCATCTATTGGTGGTAACGGATTCCTGCCACAAAGCAAACGGTTTGATTTCACCTTAACTGCGTTAAGCAGCATGAGGACGAATTAATGATCGGTACCCAATTACACCGACAACGTGGTTCGTATAGCGTGGAATATGCATTCTCTATTGGCATTTTCCTGTTTCTACTGTTTGCCATTATCGAAACTGGGCGAGTTCTATATACCTGGTCAGCGCTAAATCTGGTTACTCAACGTGGCGCGAGAGTCGCTACAGTATGCCCGGTAAACGATGAACTGATTGCACAAATTGCGGTATTTGGTAGTGGTGAAAACAACGCTTCCAAAATAATCCCCGGTGTTGATTCTGGAAACATATCACTGAGCTATTTTGACGAAGTTGGTGCGCCTAGTACGGCTTACGCTGATATTAAATACGTGAATGTGAGTATCACAGATTACACACATGAGCTGCTGATTCCACTTATTCTGAATGAAAGTACTGTCAACAATTTACTCGCACCAACTTTTTCCACGACACTGCCGGTCGAAAGCCTGGGATACAACCCCTCCAGTGAATCCAGAGTCTGCTTTGCCTAGCGTGCAAGGAACTTAATTCGAGAACTGCTATGAATAACGAATTACGCGTCATGTTGGTCAGCCAGTCCAGTTCGGCTTTGAATATGCTGGAGCAGGAGTTAAAAGAAGATACCAGCTTACGTACCACGCGAAATCTACTTAATGAGGACGATTTCTATCCTAAAGTCTCAGATGTCTTAACAGTGGACGTCATGGTTGTTGCTTTGACAGATAAGTGGAGCGAAATGCTGGCCGTATTTGCTGAAAATAATAACACCAGCAATCGAGTAGCAACCGTTGTGGTGGGGCCTGGAGACGATCCTGAGATAATCAAGAGTGCATTAAGAGCTGGTGCTGCTGATTACTTGTCTGTGCCAGATGATAGTAGCAGCTTAGCTAATGCAATTAGAAAAGCCGCTAATGCAAAATCATCAACGACTGATGTTGCCAGTAACTTAACGCTGTTTGTTACACCCAAGGGTGGAGCCGGTTCCAGCACTCTGGTTGTGAACTTTGCGCATATTCTGGCCGAGCGTGAAGCATCCACAGTATTGTCGATGGATCTCGATTTTCAATATGGAAACTTGCCTCTTTTCTATAATGAAAAACCAAGTACGCGTTTAGCAAATGTTCTTATTAACGGTGATGCAATAGACAGCGTGGTATTAAATGCCTGCATGGGAAACAAAGGTAATAAGCCATCCGTGATGGCAACTTATTCCGATCAGGTGATTTCGCCATGGGATTTAAATCCACAACAAATCGGAGATCTGTTTTCGTTACTCGCTGAACAGTATAGCCATATATTAGTTGACTTGCCACGATCAATAGACCCACTAACATTCTATGCTCTTGAGCGTGCGAATAAAATCTGCGTGATAGTGCAACAAACCTTGTCTGATATGAGAATCGCCAATCAGTATATTCGTTTGTTGCTAGATCAAGGAATAGCCTCAGACAGTATTTGTATCATCATAAATCGTTACGAGAAACGCAATACCATCCGTATTCAGGACTACACCCTGGCTTTTCAGGGTTTTGAGATTTTGGTCATTCCAAATGACTACAAACGAGTCAACTATGCCGCCGACAATACTATTGCTGTGGTTGAACGCTGGAAGTCTGCGCAAATTTCAAAGACTTTGATAGAAATGAGCAACCATCTGTGGCCAACAGATACCGAACCGAAAAAGTCGTTTCTATTTTCTGGTAACAGCTCTGGTAAAGCAGCATAGAGCGTTTATGTATGAATAATAAGATCAAAACTAATTTGAGATTGGCTAATAGTGGCGATCGGGCTTCGACGAAGCCATCTGTTGTAAAAAGTACCGAACTAGTCAGCTCAAGAATAACTGATACTGGCGATGCCGCAGACAACGATTGGATAAAGCGCACTCATGAGTCACTATTGAATGTGCTTGATCTCTCGCGCGTAATCAGCATGCCAACGGATAAAGCTCGTGCGCAAATCAGGGAGGCTGCAACTAAGTTACTCGATGAGGCCAACGCACCTTTATCAGCCAGTACACGTCAGCGTGTCGTTAAGGGTGTGGAAAATGAAATTCTTGGGCATGGTCCGCTTGAGCCATTATTGGAAGACCCTTCTGTTTCAGATATTTTGGTCAACAGCTACGACTCTGTTTATGTGGAACGAAAAGGCAAGCTTGAAAAAACAACTATTCAATTCAGAGATAATCAACACCTACTCACCATTATCGATCGAATTGTATCGAATGTAGGTAGACGAGTAGATGAATCGTCTCCGATGGTAGATGCCCGTCTGCAAGATGGCAGCCGAGTTAATGCCATTATTCCGCCTCTGGCTTTGGATGGTCCGGCTATGTCAATAAGGCGATTTATTCAAGACAAGTTATCAACGGAAGACTTGATCAATATCGGCAGCATGAATGATGCTATGGCGGAAGTGCTGGCAGAAATAGTCAAGGCGCAGTTGAACATAGTGGTATCTGGTGGAACCGGTACTGGTAAAACAACCATTCTGAATATACTTTCAAGCTTTATTGGCAGTACCGAACGGATAATTACTATAGAGGATTCAGCCGAATTGCAGCTACAACAGCCTCATGTTGTCAGGTTAGAGACTCGTCCACAGAATATTGAAGGCAAAGGTGAAATATCACAACGTGAATTGGTAAAGAACTCACTCCGCATGCGGCCAGACAGAGTCATTATCGGGGAAGTACGCGGTGGAGAAGCACTCGACATGCTTCAGGCTATGAATACCGGTCACGACGGTTCGCTGGCAACGCTGCACGCAAACTCACCGCGTGATGCAATCAGTCGTCTCGAAAATATGGTAAGCATGGCTGGATTAAAGTTGCCTATCAGTGCAATGCGTTCCCAAATCGCGTCGGCCGTCGATGTCATATTGCAGCTAGAGCGAATGGAAGACGGGAAAAGAAGAATCACCAGCATAACGGAGGTGCAGGGTATGGAAGGCGACATCATTACCATGAGCGAAATATTCAATTTCGCACGCACAGGTCTGGATGATCAGGGCATGGTCACCGGGTATTTCACCGCCACAGGTGTCGTGCCAAATTTCTATGAAAAGCTTAAAAAACGTGGCTCTAACATGAGCACCAGTTTATTTAAGCCTAAAACCGTTAATCGGGAAGCTTCGTAGTGTCAACAGTCTATGCCATGGCCTTTGCAGGATTGGTGTTTGTCGTTGTGTTGCTGTTGTCGTCGGCATTCATCATTCCAACAGTGAGTTCCAGTGCACGAGCTAGCAGAAAAATGCGTAAGCGAATGCAGTCAACACTTTCTCCTGGTGAAGATGGCCTAAGTCTTTTTCGGGAAAATTACACCGATACAAATAAATCCAGTGAATCGACTCTGAGCGGTGCTGTAGCCAGTCGAATAGAGCAAAAAATCAGGCATGCAGGGCTCAAAGTAGGTGTCAAGAAAATTGTATTGATGTCCTTATGCTGTTTTGCTATTTGCTGGGTTGTTGTTTTCATACTTTCTCAGTTCTGGCTTTTAGCAAGCTTTTTTGCGGTGATATCATCTTTGTTTCCATACTATCGCTTGTGCGTACTGGCACGTAAAAGAATCGATTTGTTTGAACAACAGTTACCAGAGGCGTTGGATGTTATGTCCAGAGCGTTAAAAGTCGGGCATCCTTTTAACGAAACGCTAAATTTTGTTGGCGAAGAAATGGACAACCCAATCGCAGAGGAATTCAGCCGAGTTTTTTCTGATATTAACTATGGGCAGCCGTCAAAGGCTGCGTTTCATTCTTTATTGGAACGAGTGCCCAGTGTGAGTCTGCAAACGCTGGTGACAGCAGTTTTGATACAGCAGGAGAGTGGTGGAGCTCTGGCAGAAATACTGGAGAAAGTGGCTGATGTAATACGTGGCCGGTTTAGATTGCAAAGAAAGTTAAAAAGCCTGTCGGCAGAGGGGAGAATGTCTGCTTGGGTTTTAACCATGATTCCGTTTGGGTTGGCAGGCATGCTAATGGTGGTTTCACCGGACTATTTGCCCATATTGTTTTCAGATGAGTTGGGTCGAAAAATTATTGCATGTGGGGTGGCTTTGCTTTGTATTGGCGCTTTGTGGATTAAGTACATCATTAACATAAAAGTGTAGTGGTGAAGGCTAAAGAATGATCGATCAAATCAATCAAGCCTTTTCTGGAATGATGGCGTATTTTACCAACTCAAAGTTGTTGTTTGCGTTGATCGTGGGTATAAGCTTCACGTTTTTCTTTGTCGCGGCATTTAATATCATCAACAGCATTATGAATCCGGTGCGTCGACAGATGCGCGACTTGTCTCTGGTGGGCGATGCAACAAGTCGAAAACGGTCATCAGATGTTCTGGATAACAGTGTTTTGTCGCTGCAGCGATTTTTATTACCCAAATCAGAAAAAGAAATCTATCGAACCCGAAAACGACTTGAAACGGCTGGGCTTCGACGAACCAGCGACATGCTCTACTTTTATCTTGCAAAGATATTTTTATCTTTAGTTTGTGGAATTGTGGCACTGGTCATTAGCAGTCGTCATCCTGATATGGGTGCTCTGGAGATTTTGTTTTCAGTGTGTTTGGGTTTTGCTATTGGAATGATTATTCCCAGCTATGTTCTTGATAAAAAAATCGCCAAACGCAAGATGAAAATCATTAACGGTTTCCCGGATATGCTCGATTTACTGGTTGCGTGTTCAGAAGCTGGATTGGGTTTGAACGCGGCTATACGTCGTGTGAGTATGGAAATTCATCTGGCGCACCCTGATCTGGCATGGGAGCTTAAAAAAGTTAACTCTGAAATGCTGGCCGGCATTGACAGAATAGAAGCCCTTAAAGGGCTGTCGCAGCGTACCGAGATAGAGGATATTTCAGGTTTTGTTGCCATGCTTTGCCAAAGCGTACGCTTTGGTACTGGAATTGCTGAGACTTTGAGGATATATGCAGATGAGTTTCGCGACAAGCGTATGCAGAGAGCGGAGGAAGCCGCACAAAAAGTCGGCACTAAATTACTATTTCCATTAGTACTTTGCATGTTTCCGTCGTTTTTTATTGTCGCTGTCGGTCCTGCAGCAGTATCAATTATCAAGGCTTTTGGAAGTTAGCAATGCAAAACCGACAGTGTCTATCTATTTGCTTTTTAGCATTGTTCAGTGGCCTGTTTTTATCCTCGTGTGTAAGCAAACTAAATACGCCAGCATTATCGAATAATTCTCATTCTGTAGATACATCTGAGCAAAAGACCAATGAAATTATTGCCAAAGGTGATGAAGCTCTAGCACGCCGTGCTTACGACGATGCACAGGTTCAATATGCTTTGGCTGTTAAAAATCAGCCAAATAACATCGATGTACTATACAAACTTGCTGTCGTGCATTATGAGAAAGAATCGTATGACGTTGCGAGAGATTTACTCCAGGTCATACTCGATAAGAATGCAGAGCATGTCGGTGCTTACGAGATGCTTGGAATTATCGCGTTGAAAAATGAGGATACAGACACAGCTGAAAATCGATTAAGCCAGGCTTTGCACCGAAATGAAAGTCGCTGGCGTTCTCACAATGCAATGGGTGTTGTCAAAGATATGCAATCCAAGCATACTGAAGCGCAGCATCATTTTGAACTCGCATTGTTGAACAATCCAAACAAAGCACAAACACAAAACAACTTAGGCTACTCGTATTATCTCAGTGGTAGCTATCAACAAGCAGAGACGCATTTTCTAAAAGCGACTCAAATTAACGCAAATTATGAAAAGGCCTGGGCTAATCTGGGTCTTTTGTATGTTCGAATGAAGCAGTACGAAAACGCACGTTATGCGTTTAGTAAAGTAGTGGATGATCATGCCGTGGCTAACAATCTTGGTTACCTCAGTATGCTTCAAGGCGATGATGCAATGGCTCGTCAAGAGCTATCCCGCGCATTGCTGTTGGCACCCACCCATTATCCTCGAGCCAGCGAAAATCTTGCATCATTGAACACAAAAGCGAGAACACAAGTTACTAGTGCGGGTAAAAAATTACAAGGTAATGATCTGGCGGTGGAAGCAGTTGTTGTTGGGGAAATTGTTGAAGAAAAGAAATTGCAGCAAGAGTCTCAGGTTGTTATCAAAGAAAGTGCATTCTCATCAGAAAATACTTCAACACATCCAGTAAGTGTGCCCAAGTCAGCAAAAAAACCGCAAGCACCCGAACGTTTGGATTCATCACTTAGCGAGCAGTATCTTGCTTTGTTGGGTTACCCGATTTCCAACGAATTTCAATCATTAAAACATACGTTAATGAGTTTTCAGACAGCGCATCAGCTTGAACCGACTGGCGTTTTAGGCAAAGCAAGTCTTGATTTGTTGGAAACAGAGGCAATAAAGCAAGTCAAGTCATTGCTTGTCAGTTTAAACTTTGAAGCTGACCCGAATAATGGAAACCTGGATGCCATAACCGTTGCTTCCCTGAAAATGTTACAGCGTAAAAACGCACTTCCGGTAAACGGAAAATTAAACAAAAAAACCTTGTCTCTGCTTACTCGGTACATGCACGGCGATGCAATCGCATCGAATTATCCATAGTACTTATCAATTAGAAAGTTGAACTTTGCCATGGCATATCGACTGCTCGAGCCGTATGCCATGGCTATTTTGCGATGGTGCTTGGTTACAACTGTATTTGTCTTGGAGACACCAGGCTTATCTAATAACCATTGAATTGAAAATTAAATCAACATCCGCAGGGTCAACATTTAAACATTGCACGACATGAGCAATCTGATTTTCATAGGCTATTTGATGCGTTGTATCGATAGTCACACCGAATACTGTGATTGTTCCTACAATTCTTGCCATTTCAGTTCCATTGACATTAACAAACGAAGTTTGAGGTGCCGGAACGTCGTCATACAACCCAAGAAATTCGTCCACTCCCTGAATAAGGCTTGAGCCGGGTATAGCGGTAGATAACAACGTACAGTTGTTGGCTCCTTGTTGTCCATTTAGATCTGGCTCAAAAAACTGTGCGCTGAACGATTCATTCGTGGTGTCCAGAAACCAACCTTCCGGGTAACTCAACCGCAAAAACGTGTCTTCATATTGTTGAGCGTTTACGCTTCCAGGTCCGGTAGTTGTGCCGGTGGTGGTTGAGCCGGCAGTAGCGGTGCCGGCAGTGGTTGTACCGACAGTGCTTGTTCCTATTGTGGTTGAACCGGCGGTAGCGGTGCCGGCAGTGGTTGTACCGACAGTGCTTGTTCCTATTGTGGTTGAACCTGCGGTAGCGGTGCCAGCTGTGGCTGTACCGACAGTGGTTGTGCCTATGGTGGTTGAACCTGCGGTAGCGGTGCCGGCGGTGGTTGTACCGATGGTGGTTGAACCGGTTGTAGCAGTGCCGGCGGTGGTTGTACTGTTGTTCAATTCGGTTGGAGCAACCTGAGTGACTATGCCGGATTGCCCTCCGTTATCATTCCCGGATGACCCGCCACCGCAACCTACGATGATCAGCGTTAATGCAAGGGGAAGGTAGAGAGATTTTTGCCGCAATTTTTGCTGCAATGAGATTCGAATAGTCACTGACAACTCCTTATTGTGTGATGGTTCACGACCTAAACTTTTTCTAAAAGCCTGCAAAGTGAGCCGCTTCCGTTAGTACAAACCTTACTGTATCAGGAAAACAGGTGGACTTTTTGACCATGCTACTGATACGGCTAAAAGACCGCATTACACCGTGGAATTTGTTTATATCTATAATTCAAATATGTGTGATCAGCTTCAAATAACCGCTTTTATGAATCCAAGGAACACCATTAGGATAGATATCAGCATTGCCTTCGACAGGCAAACTAATTGATCCTTTTGAATGACGTTCTTCATCGCTCATTTACTTGATATCACGGATGCAAACGTCCACTGCGGTTGTGCGTGTTTTTTTGCCGGAAGCAGGGTCGCGGCTGGAAAAGGTTTTCATGGTCAGGAAATGTTCAGCACGGTACTATTCCCAAATGCTAAGGATGATAAAGTTTCTGAATAAATGAAGTCGATAAAAAAATTAGAACATCAGCAAGTTCAGAAAGACCCGATAACCGGGGCAATTCCGCTAACCAGTACTTCAACCAAACACCTACTCAATGAAATACTCAAGTCCGCTAGCCAAAGCACCTTGGTATTCGATCTTGATTCAACGTTACTCAACAACCGACCTCGCAATGCCGTCATCATGAGAGAGTTCGGTGAGCTGCATCATGAACCGCTGCTCATCAACGCCGAGGCTGAACATTTTCAGGACTGGAGTGCACGAAATGCGATGGCGGCTATGGGTGTGTCAAGTCAGTTTATTGAACACTTAGACAAGCTGTATCAGCCATTCTGGTTTGAGCGCTTCTTTACCAGTGACTACTGTCAACACGATATCAACATACCCGGTGCCGCCGAATTCGTAGCAGCAGTAAGCGAACAGGGTGGCACAATTTGCTATGTGACCGGTCGCCACGAAGGTATGCGAGCAGGCACGCAAAGCTCCCTGGAAAAATTGAATTTCCCAATGCCGGGTTCCAAAAACGTTATGCTTTTAATGAAGCCAGACAAACACCAGTCAGACGATTTATTTAAAGTGTTGACATTGCAAAAGCTTGGTACCTTAGACCCCATTTGCGCAGCTTTCGATAATGAACCAACTCACATCAATAGCTACCGCACTGCCTTCCCGAATGCAAATTGTGTACATTTATTGACAGATCACTCCATGCGTGAGGTAAAGCTGTTGAATGGGATAATATCAATACAGAATTTCATCAGATAAAAAAGTTATGTACGAACATTGCATCTCTGTGTCATAGTTATACTGATGCAGAACGAAGAATCACGCGGCAGGGCAATTTCTCTCAGTAACGTCACCAAATCGTGGGACGGCACCGTCGCGGTTGACCGAATGAATTTGCAGGTTGAACCAGGTTCGTTCACTGTATTGCTTGGCCCCTCGGGCTGTGGAAAATCTACCTCTCTTCGCATAATTGCAGGCTTGGAGCACGCCGACTCCGGAGATATTCTTATCGGTGAAAAAAAGGTGAACGATTTACCCCCATCGAAACGCGATATCGCTATGGTGTTTCAGTCGTACGCATTGTTTCCCCACCTATCGGTTGCAGAAAATATATTATTTGGTCTAAAAGTTCGCCGCACGTCAAAAACTGAACAAACAAAACGCCTTAAAGCAACCGCCGAACTTCTTGGACTGTCCGACTATCTGGCGAGAAAACCTGCGCAGCTATCAGGTGGCCAACAGCAACGGGTAGCATTGGGCCGCGCAATTATTGCTGAAAAGTCCATCTGTCTGATGGATGAGCCGCTTTCAAATCTAGATGCCAAGTTGCGCAACGCCATGCGTACTGAAATTCGGGATTTGCAGCAGTCGCTAGGTTTTTCAATGGTGTACGTGACGCACGACCAGGCTGAGGCGATCACAATGGCTGATCAGGTCGTGTTAATGAAAGACGGGCGAGTTGAACAGGCAGGCACGCCGAGAGAAATATATGAAAAACCCGCCACAGAATTTGTTGCAGGTTTTATCGGCACACCCCCAATGAACCTATTACCCGGCAGCGACTTGGGGTTGGCTAGCGGACATTCAAATACCAGATTAGCCGATTTGAATTTTGGTATCAGACCAGAACATGTCAGTATATCCAACACCGACGGCATACCCGCAGTGGTAGAGCATATTGAGTATTTGGGCGCTGATGTGTTGGCTGATTGTCGAGTCGGAAATGCAAAACTGCTGGCACGTATCGAAGGGCACGCAACACTGACCCCAACAAGCCAGGTAAAGCTTCAATGGCCAGTAGAGCATATGCACTGTTTCGATCGTAGTACTGGAAAACTCAACAATTCTGACAGAGCGTTATTGAACGATCTGTTTTCATAGTAGTTAATGCTACAAATGGTAATAGCAGTTACGAAGGGGAGAAATAATGAAACCATTAGGAACACTAAGAACGGGCATCGCATCGATGGCCTTGATGATGGGTATGGCGTCTACAGCGTTTGCTGTTGATCTGGAATTTTATTTTCCGGTTGCAGTAGGCGGAAAGGCTGCGGATACTATTCAAGCGTTGACCGACGAATATGTTGCTGCAAATTCCGGCGTTAATATAGATGCTGTCTACGCTGGGTCTTACGGAGATACGGTGACCAAAGCATTAACCGCATCGCGTGGTGGTAAGCCGCCGCAGCTGTCAGTGATCTTATCGGTGGATATGTTCACACTGATTGATGAAGAAGTCATCATGCCGTTTGATGAATTGATAGAAACCGACGACGACAAAGCCTGGCTGGAATCTTTTTATCCGGCGTTTATGGAAAACAGCCAAACCGGCGGTAAAACATACGGTATTCCTTTCCAGCGTTCCACACCGGTTTTGTACTGGAACAAAGAAGCCTTCGCCGAAGCAGGTCTTGACCCTGATACACCCCCTGCAACCTGGGAAGAAACCATTGAGATGGGCAAAAAACTTGTCAAGAAAGACAGCGACGGCAATGTCACACGTTGGGGTGTACGTATTCCTTCATCAGGTTTCCCGTATTGGTTGTTTCAGGGCTTGACTACACAGAACGATGTCATCCTTGCAAATTCGGATGGTAACGAAACCTATTTCGACGACCCTAAAGTCGCAGAAGCGCTGCAATACCTCGTCGATCTGAGTACCAAGCATGAAGTAATGGCGCCGGGCATCATTGAGTGGGGTGCAACACCAAAAGCGTTTTTTGAAGGCCAGACTGCGATGATGTGGACATCAACCGGTAACCTGACCAACGTGCGCGAGAATGCACCGTTTGATTTTGGTGTGGGATTGTTGCCCGGTAACAAGCGTCGCGGCGCACCAACAGGCGGTGGTAATTTTTATATATTCGCCGAATCTTCAGATGAGCAGAAAAAAGCCGCGTTTGATTTTGTAAAGTGGATTACTCAACCCGCCCAGGCAGCCAAATGGACGATTGCTACTGGTTACGTTGCACCTGGCCCTGCAACCTGGGAAACAGAGGAAATGAAAGCCTACACTGCAGACTTTGCACCAGCGTTGGTTGCAAGAGACCAATTGGAATTTGCTGTTGCAGAACTTTCTACTTATGAGAATCAGCGGGTAACTGCGGTATTTAACGATGCACTGGCGGCTGCTATAACCGGTGCCAAATCCGTAGAAGAAGCATTGGCCGAAGCCCAGGAAAAGGCCGATGCCATTTTGAAAGATTATCGGTAACTATATAGGTGGCTGTATAGCTAATTCTATAAAGATTGAGTTGCAGCGGCGTTTGATTGCACCGCTGCAGCTTCTATCGGTACTGTTCACATGATGCATAAACGCGAATGGATTTATGGCTGGCTGTTCTTAAGCCCGGCGTTAGTGTTTCTGTTTACGTTTACACATTATCCCGCTGTCACCACTGTTATCAGCAGCTTTTTTTCCACACCCAAAGGTCGACGGCCTGCCAAGTTTATTGGTCTGGAAAATTACCAGGCGCTTATCCAGGATGATGTATTCTGGAAAGTGTTGCTAAACAACTTCTGGTTTGCACTGGGTACGATACCTATCTCCATTGGTTTAGCCCTGTTGATGGCCTTGTGGGTTAACAGTCATCTAAAGGGTAAAACCTTATCGCGTGTTGCGTTCTTTGCGCCTACGGTTCTGCCACTCATCGCTGTGGCTAATATATGGCTGTTTTTTTATACGCCAGGCTTTGGATTGATTGATCAGTTTCGCTCAGGTTTATTCGGTTTGCCAGCGATTAACTTACTGGGTAATCCTGATACCGTGCTGGCAGCAATGATTGTGGTGGCCATATGGAAAGAAGCTGGATTTTTCATGATCTTTTATCTCGCTGCATTGCAATCGGTACCACCAGTGCTTAAGGAGGCTGCTGATGTCGAAGGTGCCAGTAGCTTTTACTATTTACGCAAAGTGCTATTACCACTGCTAATGCCAACAACGCTGTTTGTGTCGATCAATGCCGTAATCAATTCCTTTAGATTAGTTGATCATATCTTTGTGATGACTGAGGGCGGGCCAGATAACGCTAGTAGTTTACTGCTTTACTACATTTACGAAACTGCATTCAAGTATTGGCAGTCTGGCTATGCCGCTACACTTACTGTTGTCTTGCTTATTTTGTTGTCCATTTTGGCTATTGGGCAGTTCTTTCTCTTTGATCGCAAGATTCATTACAAATGAGTGCGAATAAAATCAGACTGCCGACTTTTGATACGGTGCTGAACACGTTTGCCATGTGGTTTCTCGCATTCATGTGGGCGTTACCGTTACTCTACGCAATCTGGACAGCCTTTCATCCCGCAGCATATGAGACCAACTTCGTCTGGAATGCACCGCTTACGCTTGATAATTTTAAAAGTGCCTGGGCGGCTGCACCTTTTGCCCGGTATTTTTTCAATACGGTGTTATTGGTCACGATGATTCTGGTTTGCCAGTTTGTGCTCTGTACGCTGGCAGCATTTGCTTTTGCTCGATTCGAATTTCCGGGCCGGGGCATTCTGTTTACATTGGTATTGCTGCAGTTGTTAGTCATGCCAGACATTTTGATTGTAGAGAATTACAAAACCATACGTGCGCTCGACCTGGTGGATACCATAGTAGCCATAGGTTTGCCTTACATTGCCTCAGGTTTTGGTATATTTCTTTTACGACAAACCTTTATGTCTGTGCCAAAGGAGTTGGATGAGGCGGCCAGGGTGGAAGGAACCTCTTTTTTGGGCATACTCTGGAAGGTGTATATACCTTTGGCCAAACCAACCTATCTTGCCTACGGGTTGGTGTCGGTAAGCCATCATTGGAATAACTTTCTGTGGCCATTGATTATTACCAATTCAGTTGAGACACGCCCGGTGACTGTCGGGCTAAGTGTGTTTTCAGCAATTGATGCAGGGTTGGAGTGGTCCGTGATCAATGCGGCAACGCTGATGACGTCTGGCCCATTGTTAATTGCGTTTTTATTATTCCAGAGACAATTTGTGCAAAGCTTTATGCGGGCTGGTATTCGTTAGTTAATTAATCGTCAATTTTATTGGCTGATGGTCTGATGCTGCTGTTTCCATCTGGACTGCCATGTCGGTAACGTGCTTTGCGATCTCAGGTGATGCGAAAAAGAAATCGCGGCAATGCGGCCCTGCTTGCCATTGCACATGATCAAATATACCGCAGGTCGGATCGTGCGGCTTTTCGCCATATAGATGCCGCCAGCAATCTATAAGGGCAGAACCTTCCGTGTTCGCTGTTAGGTGTGCATAGTCTTCGGTATCAACAGCTAAATTGAAATCCCCGGCGTAAATCGTCAATGCTGTTTCGGGTATTGATTCAAACTGCTCGGCACCACCGGTTGGCGGCGGGTTATTGAAACGCTGCACACTTTCCTGATAGCGGTCAATTAGGTAATGTACCTGCGCCGTGCGTTGTGCTGCTGCGAAGAATTCAAGGTGGGTTGTTAGTATTCGCAAAGGCTCATTGTTGTATTGCAGAATAAGCTCCAATGCCTGCCTCGGCATGTTCTTCACTTCAGGTTCGGCAGGTTCAGGTAGTTTGTGATAAATGACTTGCAGTACCGGGAGTCGTGACAACACCATATTGCCAAACTCCAATCGGCCAGACGGGTGCGCGCGATTAATAGCTGTTCCGAAATACACTTCATGATCTGGAAAGAAGCTGGCAATATCGCTTACCTGGTCGTCATTGCCAGTGCGCATGACTTCCTGAAGACAAATAACATCGGCATCTGAAAAGGCTCGGATGTCGTCTGCGATGCGCTTGGAACTGGTTATGCCATCCACACCTTTTGCGGCCTGAATATTCCAGCTAACAATATCTGTCGTCATTGGCGAATCTCACTGAATAAACCTTACGGCAAGATTGAAGTATTGTCGTTCACTAGTCAACAAACTGCTGTACCCCCATCTGTCGCTGTCAATAATGATTTGCAGCTTTATGTATTGATCAGAGTGAAACAGAATTGCACAGGCTATGCTTAACCGTCGTCAACACCCGGCAAGTTCAATTCTGCAGCTCTATGGCAACGCACTACATGATTATTGGCAATGTTTACCAGTGGCGGCATTTCGTGTCGGCACTGATCAATCGCATATTGGCAACGAGGGTGAAAGTGACAACCGGTTGGTGGACTTGCAGGGCTGGGCACATCGCCTTGTAACGGTGTCATACGTGACCGTACGCGTGGGTCGGCAACGGGCACAGCTGACATAAGAGCCGATGTGTATGGGTGTCTGGGTGCATGAAAAAGCTCGTTGCTTGGTGCACTTTCAACAATTTTTCCTACGTACATAACAGCAACCCGATCGCATATATGTTTGACCACACTCAAATCGTGCGCAACAAACAGGTATGTTAAGCCAAATTCCTGCTGCAATTCGAGCATCAAATTAAGCACTTGGGCTTGTACTGATACATCCAATGCAGATACAGGTTCATCTGCCACCACCAGGCGCGGCTGTAGTGCCAACGCTCGAGCGATCACTATCCGTTGGCGTTGCCCGCCACTGAATGCATGTGGAAAGCGACGCATGTATTCCGGGCGCAAACCAACTCGTTCTAATAATTGCGCTACGCGTTCCTGGCGTTCGCGAGCATTGCTGTTGCCGTTTAAGCCATCGAGTCTGTTTATCGGCTCACTTCCGAGTCTGTTTATCGGCTCACCATCGAGTCTGTTTATCGGCTCGCCATCGAGTCTGTTTATCGGCTCACCCACGAGTCTGTTTATCGACTCGCCCACGAGTCTGTTCATCAA
>CALIMV010000260.1 GCA_938045275.1 uncultured Granulosicoccaceae bacterium | reverse complement strand
GCAACTATTGCTTACCTTGGTGTTTTATTTGGTCGCATGGAAGTGGGCCGAAATACCATTGGGAATGGGGACTCTGCCAACCTTGTTGTTGATTGGCCCGGCAATCAGTCTTGGTGCAACGCTAACGCCCATTAATTTATCATTCGCTGGACATGCACTGGCCTTCGCCTTTGGGCTGATCTATTTTTCGTTAGGTATTGCACTTTCTGCAGCTGCTTCACTCGGACCGGATGGAGTCACTGCGTTGTCGCTTGCTGCCGAAAAGCGACATGGAATTCCGGTGGCCAGGGCCAATTTTGTTTGGAACGCCGTCGCAATCTGCATCGGGATATCGCTAGGAGGAAACTACGGTGCAGCAACACTGATCGGGCTTGTCACCGTGCCCTTGTTGATACAACTGTTTCTCCCATGGCTACGTCGAAGTGTAGTTCGTCCGTAATTCTGATTGTAATAAGAGTTGTCCGGTTTTCTGTATTTAGTCATTTACGATCGATTGTAAGTGAATACAGATTCAATATTTTCTTCGAACACTTCGGCAATCTTGAAGGCTAAATCAAGCGTTGGGGAGTATTTTGAGTTTTCGATTGCAACTATTGTTTGCCGGCTAACACCGACTTTGATTGCCAACTCTTTCTGAGTCATTTCCCCGTTCTCAAAACGCAATTTTTTTATTCTGTTTGTGACAGATGGATTTTTCACTTCAAGATGCTACGTGGTAATGAAATAATTTGGTAGCAAGCTCGGCAATCACAGAGCATAAAAAAGCCAGCACCATCGCATTGAATACCCAAAAGGCTTCCAGGCCAATAGCCAGAGCACCTATGGATAGGAATAACCCACCACACAGAACAAAGTGGGAGGTAGTCATTGACTTG
This sequence comes from uncultured Granulosicoccaceae bacterium, assembly GCA_938045275.1. GTDB lineage: Bacteria > Pseudomonadota > Gammaproteobacteria > Granulosicoccales > Granulosicoccaceae > Granulosicoccus. Next base: position 3,030 of record CALIMV010000260.1, on the reverse strand, counting down.
TATACAATGAGTTTGTCGCGCTCATCAATGGGGTCGGTGCCGGCTTTAGCGCTTTGGAGAGCTTGCTTACCAAGGACTGCTATTGATACAAGAATTTCAAATGCATAGCCTGCGACTATTAAAGTGGCGATTGATCTTCCAATACGTACAAGTGCGTCGGGTCCGGTGAAGTATTCAACGCCTTGAACGCCAAATATCCAAAATCCGTAAACAGTAAATATCACCAGAGCAGTAAATAAGTGCACATAGGTGCTTTTCAGAGTTAGGGACATTTTTGCTCCTTATCGCTGTAAATTCAGTGAAATATCAATGTATGATATATTTGACTCGGAGTCAAGTATACTTTACACAGCAAATTTGCTATTTGGCAGCCAGGCAAACCAGCTTTGGCCAGAGAATCGCTGCTGCAGTGAGGTTTCGGATGGATAAATGACGTTCAGAGCCTTATCGGTGAGGTGCGTGAGCCAAGACTGGAAAAGTATTCGTCTTTCAACAATGCGTATACAAATACAAACATGAACATTAAATTTACTTATCTGGCACTTAATCTTGTTGTCTAATTGCTGCCGTATACTGTCTGAACATAAAAAGCAGGAATAAAAATGATTTTATTGATAGCCGGACTTGTTATTTTTATCGGAATACATTCAATTCGGATCGTATCTGAAGATTCGCGAACTCGATTTATAGAGAAGCATTCTGCTAACGCCTGGAAAGGAATGTATTCACTTGTATCGCTTGTTGGGCTGGTATTGATTGTTTACGGCTATCAACAAACCCGACTCGAGCCCATGTATGTTTGGCACCCACCTGCTGCCATGCGCCATATCGCTAGTTTGCTTATGTTGTTTTCTTTTGTGCTGCTCGCTGCGACTTATGTGCCTGGTAACGCTATTAAAGCAAAGCTGGTACACCCAATGCTGTTAGGTATAAAAATTTGGGCAATTGCCCATTTGTTAGCTAATGGGAGGCTCGGGGATATCGTGTTGTTTGGTGTATTTCTGGCATGGGCGGTTGTTGATCTGATCGCTTGTAAAAAGAGAGATCGAGCGCAGGTATCACAACACGCTAGCGCGATCGAACCTGACTCCAATATGGTCCGCACTGTGATCGCGATAGTGGTAGGCGTTGGTGCCTATCTAGTGTTTGCTCTTTGGTTGCATATAAAGCTAATTGGCGTGAGTCCGTTTGGGTAAATAGGCTTTATTCAATCGCGTGATCCGGCCGCACTTGTAATGACGAAAACATCACCATTAGTCGGTGCGCCACTTGGGCCAACGATGTTCCGTCTGGCCATTCCAGGTGTCATCGGTGCACTGTTATTTTCAACGCCAGGGTTAATAGAAGCACGGTTTCTTAAGGCCTCCGGTGCCGATGCCTTGGCAGCGGTAGCGCTGGTGTATCCGCTGATCATTCTTGCCGCTATGTTTTCAGCCGGTGCAATCGGTGGTGCTGTCAGTGGGCTAACCGCAAGGGCCATTGGTGCTGGCGACCATGAGGAAGCCAGCTCGGTACTGGTATGCGCTGTATTGATTTCCATAGCCGGGGGGCTGTTGATGTGGGCGCTGGTGGTGCGGTTCGGACCGCTGCTGTATGAGTATGCCAGTAGTAATTCAACTGTCGTTCTGGCAGCTCAGCGTTACGCAACACTGGTATTTCCTGCAATCACTGTTTATTGGCTGGTTAACATGTTGTGCTCTGTATTGCGCGGCAGTGGTGACATGGTGCGACCAGCACTTGTTGCAGCCGCATTGCTACTTTCCTATACCGTTTTGGCTTGGATGATCATTCCGGTTCAAGGAACAGGTCTTAATGAGGCTATTAAGGCGGCAGCATTAGCTATGTCAGGATCATTTCTGATCGCACTTTTTGTGGCAATCTGGTTTGTCACCAGGCGTAATCAACCCGTGCGATTCAGGGCGAGGGCTTTCCGGTGGCAAACACTGATACGAATTTTGAAGCAAGGTTTACTTGCTGCAAGCCAGTCTGTCATGACAATCACTTATGCGATGATCACCACGGTGCTTTTCAGTCGATTCGGCACCGAATGGCTGGCAGGTTTTGGTCTTGCGGTACGGCTCGAACTGATTATGGTGCCGGTTATATTCGGTATTGGTTCGTCACTCATTGCTATAGTTGGTGCCTATGTTGGAGCAGGACAAAGAGAAAAGGCCATATCGATTGCGTGGCGAGGGGTGTTGATCAACGCAGGGTTGGTTGGGTGTATCGGGTTGTTGTTGGCGTTGTTCCCCGGCACCTGGTGCGGGTTGGTTGGTAGTGATGCTGTGGTAATCGAACACTGTAGTCAGTCGCTGAGAATTGTGGCGCCTACTTACCTGTTCTTCGCACTTGGCCTTGGTTGTTACTTCGGTAGCCAGGGTTTAAATACGCTGAAGTTCCCCGTTATTGGAGCCATGCTACGATTGTCCGTTGTGGCTACCGGGCTTTTTTGGGTGTCTGGTGCTACGTCAATCAATACGGTGTTGTATCTGGTCGCGCTTGCGGTTGTTGTGTATGGTGTGTTTGTTACTGTTGGACTGAAGCTAGGGCCTTGGAGAAAACGTACGTTGTAAAAACGCGCATACGAAATTTCCTCGCAAACATCCAGGTGTGGTGCCCGATGTGGTAAATAAGCAATGAGTCATTTCCAAAGAAATGTCACAGTAGGCGCGTCTGCTGCATTAAGTGCGGTGCTGGGCACAATACACGCTTTCTCCGTTTTTATTTCGCAATGGGAGAGCTTGCCCGGTGCAGACCGTGCCAGTGTCAGTCTGGTTTATTCGATCGCATTGGTTTCATTGACTCTCGCTGTGTTGTTTGGCTATCGCCTATATCACCGAATACCACCGTTTGCTATTTTCGCGTTGGTTGGTGTGCTGTCAGCCATTGGTTTAACCATGTCAGCAGGCATGTCTTCGGTTGCTTCGCTGTATTTTACTTATGGGTTGGTATTTGGTGATATAGGCGATAGCCAAACAACACAGCGAGAGTCAATGAAACCAATGCGATCGAATAAACCAGACTGACACT
>CALIMV010000259.1 GCA_938045275.1 uncultured Granulosicoccaceae bacterium | reverse complement strand
TGGCTAGCTAACATAACTGGCTGACTTCGGCGTTGTTAATAAACGACGTGCCATTCGACCGCGATTACGAGCTAATTAAACTTTTGTGTGTGTGCGAGTGGTGTGCGTTCATTTTGATCAAGCGATTGGGACAACGGCGTTTTTAACGATCACGCGAACGCCCCAACCGTTTCAGCAATGCATCCACAGCCGCTGAGTTTTGTACGTTGTCGGTTGTCGGGGTATATCCGTCGGGGCTGGCGCCGTTGGTGCCTGAACCTATGTGGCTAACACCGTTACCAACCGTGCCGCTGCGTTGCATGGCTTCGCGTTCACGCAAGTAACGTTCGTAGTGTTCATCGCGCTCGGCTGGTTGAGCTGTTTGCGATCCGTTATGTAAATGCGCTTGAGTAGCAGCAACAGACGCTTGAGGTTGCTGTACGGTACTGGCTCCCGGGCGCATTTGAACTGAATTATCTTCAACTGGTATGTTATCAGTGACATCGGTATCATTTACCAAAATAACACCACTTTCAAGCACCAGCATACCGCCCTGATGCATGGTTTCACTGATGTCTTTCAGGTCAGTTTGGGTAAACGTCCCTAAGGATGCCAAGGTATTCAAGTCTTGGAAAATGGGCAAGGATGCAACTAACGCATCCAGATCAAGATCGTCGTCAGGATGTATATCTTCAAGCGCATCTGGTATGGAACCAATGACTGCACTGACGGCAGCTATGCTGTCGCGCTCTCCCATAAATGCCACATCACGGACTAAACCACCTGTGATGCTGTCCAAACGCAAGTCCATTGCCGGCTTTCGAGCAATACTGGCACACGCGGAATAAAGCATATCGATACCATCGATAGAGCGGGCAATGCGGTCAGGATCGGAAGCCCTTTCACCAGCATCGGTTAAACGAATCGCAAGTCGAGCTTCACCTATCGCGGGCAGCGGTGCGCCAGAGTTAACTTCACGGGTTGTTTGTCCGAGCAAATTGATTAAATTGGGTAGATGAGTAGATGCAAACATCGCCCGACTGTACAAATGCACAAGATCAGCGGCGTTTTTTTCCGGGTTACCAGCCGATGCCAACAAGTCTTGCCAGTATTGCGTGGTACCAAGGCTGTCCAGGAACATACACTTGACCACGGCTTTCTCAGCAGCAGAAAACTTGTCCATGCTCTCCATGATAACGGCGCCTGAGTGACCAAGACGCGCGGCCGCTACAGCCCGGTTATCACCCCGCGCAGTTCGGTATTCTTTGACAACAGCCAAGATATCGGCCTTGCTAAGTACCTCGACTACCCTACTAATGGCAGAGCGCAGCTCATCTGCGTGCATACTGAACTCCATAAAGACTCTTCTTAACGTAAAAAGTAATCGGCCAACTTGGCCAATGGTTAAGCAAAAGATCGACTAACTGCCTGAAAGTAGCTGAACTTGATGCATCTCCACGAACAGTTCATCGACTCCATTCTAGATAATACTTAAAAACTGTGCAAACCTGATTTCGATATTCTACACGCCATCACTGCATTTAATAAGCAGACCTGTCCAAATGCCCTGAAAATATAACGTCTCTTGAAAATTGTAAACAGTGTTAATTACTGTAATCGCTGTGAAAGCAAGCATGTGAACTTTCGACAGCACTTGATCGTCGCACAGCTAATGGCATCATTCAGCATTGCATCATTCAAAGATGAGCCGTTTACCGGCGTTAAACCAAGTAGCCACAATGCCACCCTGTGTCTCCATAGATTGTGTGTCAATTTGGTTTCGATAGCAGTTAACACATACGCGATCCGGAGCTTTGTGGATCTGCAAGACGATTGATTTTCTATTCACGATCATACCTCTGGTACGTGAAGAACAGTCCGACTTATGCTTGGTTCTGAGCAATACCAAGTTCGTTTAGCACAGATAGTGTGTTGCTTTCCGAGTAAGCTCAACAATTGAAAAAAGAATCGAATTTCATCGTAACAAATCACTGTGCTTTTGCAAGGCGATAAACTTCGGCGAAAATCAGAGATAGTCATTCATGCTTGCGCAATGCATTTTATAAACGACTCATCAGGGTCTAAATAAGTGTTTCGTTCATATCAAAATTCGCTAACCAAGCTGCAAAAGGTCTATTGTTTTGTCCTGCCTCATGCAAAGAAACCAAAATGTCTGTATTCGGCAAAGCTTCGTGTTTCACACGAGAAAATATTACAGCCTACGAATATAGAAGCATAAGATTAACTACGTAGAATTACTCAGTATAAACACGGGGTAATTATCCAAATAATTGGTATTACCAAATTATTTAATATTAAAGAATGTAGAGCGTGACAAACAAAAGGAACAAGAAGCGCTGCACACAAAGGATGTAAAGTGAAGTGTTACACCGAACAGACTAACTGGATTAGTCGGTCAGCATTCTATTTTCTTCGACCAGGTTCTTCGATTAATTTTAAGTTGAGGTGTTATTCGCAGGCAAAGCCACCTGCGAATTGGTTTTATCTACAGTACGCCATCTGTATTCTTTAACAACAATGTCGATTAGGAACGTCTTTTAGCATTGATTAAGCGAATCAATTAAGACTAACCTGCAAATAGAGCAAGCTCCGAACGCCAGCTACTGTCAAAGTTTGCCAGATCTGGAAACACTTCCAACAAATCGTTGTCGGTCAGCCCCATCCATGAACCGAGCGTCGCGCCAAACTGATTAACTGAAAGAGACGGAATGATGCGACCTTTATTACCAGAATCGTCATCGGACCCGGTTACATAACTTGGCTGTTGCCCGTAGACTTGTCGGCCATTAACCGCTCCACCCATCACAAGATAGTGACCACCCCAACCGTGATCAGAGCCATCACCATTAACGGTTAGCGTTCGACCGAAATCTGATGCTGTAAATGCAGTAACCGCGTTTTCCTGGTTAAGCTCTTCCAGAGCAGTATAAAAATCACCAAGCGACTGATCAAGATCAGCTATCAAACCTTGTAGGCGACCTGCTTGATTGTCGTGTGTATCCCAACCACCCAATCCAACAAAGAATATCTGTCTTTTCATACCCAGGGCTTGTTGCGCAGCTATTAGCCTTGCCACCATGCGAAGCTGCTTTGCTAATCTACTGCTTTGATTATAAGGAGCCTCGATACTGTCGCCAGACCCTAAGGCCGCTAGAATTTCATCTGCGCTGGTAATACCTCGCCCAACAGCCAATGCAGCTTGTTCTTGCAGCGGACCCGACTGCGGCATAGCCAGAATTCGCGAAAGCAATTCGGCTCTTGTTGCATCGGAAGACCTTCCGTTGTTATTCATATAACCGATCGGGTTGAGGCCTGAATTAACATTAATATTAATCGGTGTACTGACATTGCCAGGCAACCAGTAATTAGAGCCACCCATAGAGAAAGTTGGAGGCAAGGTCAAATTGGTGTTGGCGCTGCCAAGTAAATCTGCCATTCGCCCACCCCATCCACTGCTTACTAAAGCGGAGGGAGAACTACTAACGCCTTTGAGCCATTGTTCTTGCTGATGATTGTGCGCAAACAAATTTGTCGGTATGAGATTCGACTTCGACTGATACTGTGCTTTGGTGACCGGAGAAATCAAATTGCCCACATTACTGAGCACGGCTAATTTGCCAGCGTCATAGCTGGCCTTGATATTTCCCATTGCCGGATTAAAGCCGAAACCTGCGTCATTTGCCGGTATAAGAAGTGAGTTTCGAGCCAACGCCAAAGAACCTCGACTCTTCGCATAATTGTTGTACAACGCCTGGTCTGTTGGCACAAACATATTGAACGAATCGCTACCCCCATACAAAAACACACAAACGAGTGCTTTGTAGTCGGTAAGGTCAGCGTAGTCTGAAGAGGCAGCAAACGCAGAGCCCATCAAACCCAATTTGCCATTCATCGCAGCTGCGCCCGAACCGAGTACACTGGCCGCCGCAACATTTTTCAAAAAATTTCGGCGCGAGACCGTTCCGTTTCTTTTAGCCATTAGATTGCCGTTGTTTGATTGACGTTTTGATTAAAAATTATCGCTGAACCAGGTATTCAGGAGAATTTATGATTAGGGAAAGTGCATCTTGTACTTTCGTTATGTTCCCACTTTCGTCATCGTCGAGTGTTTGCAGGTGAGATAGCAGCAAGTTGTTAAGATCGGCTGACATGCCACCACTTATAAGCAGCAAATTCAAGCGATCAAGCAGTGCTTGAGGATCTGAAGCAAGTGCTATCTCCTTGCTAAAGTCCAGATGCGACTGTTGTAGATCATTATCCCTTGAAGTCTGTTTATAAAACCTGTGTACCTGTTGATTCAAACGGCTTGCCGTAGCGATAATATTGCCATCGGTAAAAATCTGAAATTCAGGCCCTGTCAATCCAGCCTCAAGAACGGGTCCATTCGGTGAATAGTCAGGCTGGAAAAAGTTAAACACTGAGGGCGAACGTAATATTGACTGCCCCGTTTGCGAAGAAAGATCCCTCAGAGCTGGTGAAGGCGTGTTGTACTCACCACGTACACTGTTAGTGCCCGGTGTTACCGAAAACGCTCTCCAAAGATGGCTCAAGCGAATAACAGGTTCGCGCAGCTTCCCATAGTTGGCATTGGAACCAGGATTCCTCGCTTCCTGATCCATCAAAATCGCTTTGACCGTTGCACCCAGATCTCCACGAACACCCTCACCGTTGTCATTGAATACAGCCGCCACACGACCGATATAAGCAGGAGACGGATTGCTGGTAACCAACGACTTAATGAAATGTCGAGA
>CALIMV010000258.1 GCA_938045275.1 uncultured Granulosicoccaceae bacterium | reverse complement strand
CCCAAACTGTGCTTTGAATGCATCGGTAAATCGATCAAGATCGGCTGCTGGTAGAAAGTTAATACCAGCGGCAGCTTTTCTACCGCCACCGGTTTCAAACTGACGACAGAGCTCGTCGGCACCGGTTTTATTTTCCAATGGTGCTCGCACGCTTACCAGAAAGCCATCGCCGGGCAGGGTGCTGAGCATGGCATGGGCGCGCGCTGGGTTTTGTTGTGCAAGATCGTTGGCGAACACGCCACTAACCCGTCGTGCAAATGGCGCTTCTGGAAACACAAACACAGCGGTGGTGTCATCGGCACTTAACGGTTCTGTACTCAAGGCCTTTTCCATATCGTCTTTGAATCCTGCTTCCAATTTATTGTAAGCATCGTCTTCATTGATAAACGCTAATGGATCAGAATAGGGTTTGACTCGGTTGTACAACTCTGCTGGTGGAAAAAATAAATCGTCCAGGCTGCTGCCGTAACCGTTGTAGTTGAGTAAGGTGCCCAGCGTTTGCAGCTGGTTTAACTGTTCGTTGTTCAGTTTAAGTGGTGTTGCAGCGGCACGAGCCGCGTCGAGCAAGTTGTCACCAAAGGCTGCAGTAACCGCCCACGCCAGGTGCGCGTCTTTGAGTTCACGGTTAACGATCAAGCCAGTGCAAATATTGGCATCCGTATCAATGAATGATTTGAGATTGGCATTATCGGGAATTTCACCGGCAAAATGATGATCGTAGTAGCTCACCGCAATTCCGGCCTCTAGAAGTGGTATTAATGCTTTGCGGTTTTTATCCATAGACACATCCAGTACCGTTGCACTGGAGGCATCCGTTGGCACCTGTTTTACCAAATCGATGTCGCGTTTTACACCCGTTACAAGCACACTGTCGCGCGGGTCTGCCAAACGTAATTGATGCAGTGCACATATGCCGTCTGCGTCGCCGTTGAATACATCGTAGTGTGTCATGTTGTTTTCCTGATACAGTCCCTAACTAGTGCGGGGCCGTGATAAATGAGTCCGGTATAAAGCTGTACAAGATCTGCACCAAGTTGCCGTTTTAGCGCCGCATGGCCGCCAGAGAAGATACCACCAACGCCGATTAATGCGGCTTTACCATCGAGTTGTGTTGCCACAACCGCCATACGATCATCTGCAAGAGCCCGGATGGGCGCACCGCTTAAACCGCCAGATTCGTTGGCGTGTTGACTGCCTGCAACCATTGAACGTTCGCTGGTGGTGTTACCTGCAATAACACCGTCTATTTCGAATTCCAATACGGTTGTGCAGAATTCGCTTAATTCGGCATCACTCATGTCGGGGGCAATTTTGACCACAACCGGTTTGTACTGACCATGCCGGGTCGCAAGATTTGACTGGGCATTTTTCAAACAATCCAATAAAGAGCGTAAACGCTCACCGTGTTGCAGATCTCGCAGACCTTGAGTGTTTGGTGACGAAACATTGACCGTAATGTAGTCGGCCGAAGCGTACACTTTCTCAAGGCAGGTTAAATAATCGTTTTCAGCATCGTCGATTGCCGTGCTGGCGTTCTTGCCAATGTTGATGCCCAGACAGCCTTTGAACTGTCGCTTCTCGGCTTGTTTCACCAAGTGATCAACGCCCATATTATTAAAACCCATCCGATTGATCAACGCGTTGTGCTCTTTCAGGCGAAATAACCGTGGCTGTGGATTACCTTGCTGAGGTTTGGGTGTAATCGTTCCAATTTCAATGAATCCGAAACCCATAGCGCCAAGCGCATCTATGTAGTCCCCGTTTTTATCCAGACCTGCTGCCAAACCAACGCAATTTGGCAGATCAAGCCCCATGCAGGTAACAGCGCTGCCATTAGTTGCGTAACGTTTACGATTGATTGATTTAACGATGGAGTGACTGGCTGCACGCAATGCAATATCGTGTGCCCGTTCTGGATCCATTTTGAACAGAACGGCTCGTGTAAGGCGAAACAGAGTATCATTAAGTGCCTGGGGCGCGTCATGTGTCAGGGGTGTGCCAGACGCTTGGGGCGTATCAGGCGCCAGTGGGGCGTCGTCTTTGTCGGTTATCATTTGGCCAGGCGTTCGCGTACGATTTTGGTAGTATCTTACAATGCCCGACATTGGGGCGGGTGGTTGATAATACCGTCGAACCAGTTTGCAGCCGTAAATAAATTGTTGTAGTTACATTGTTGTAGTTACAAAGAGTCGCAGAAAAAATTCAGTGAAACTCTATCCAGATAAACTTGATGCACATTTAGCTCGGCAATGCGCTCCTGTGTATTTATTGCATGGAGACGAGCCATACCAACTAATGCAGCTGGGCGATAAGTTGCGCGAATATGCGCGCAATAACGGCTACGATGAGCGGCAAGTACTCATCGCCAATGAAGAGGCTGATTGGGCGGTGTTTCGTGAAGCAGCTGACAGCATGTCGCTCTTTGCAGAAAAGCGCATTATAGAATTGCGCTTGCCTACCGGAAAACCGGGTCGAAACGGCTCGGAAACGCTCAAACAATATTGTTCAAACCCGGCCAATGATGTCTTGCTGATCATTACCAGCGCCAAGCTTGACCGCGGTGGAAGCAATAGTGCGTGGTTTAAAGCCATCGACAAAGTTGGAGTTACCATTGCGGTATACCCAATTGAACCTGCCAAACTAAATCGTTGGCTTGGCGATAAACTGGCATCGCTTAGCCTGACAGCAACACCTGAAGCAGTATCGCTTATCACCGATCGGGTAGAAGGCAATATGCTGGCAGCAGCACAGGAAGTAGAGCGACTTGCGCTGTTGTACCCGGCAGGAGAACTCAGTGTCGATCAAATACTGGCGGCGGTTGCTGACAGTGCGCGTTACTCCATTGGCGATCTGGTGCAATCGGTGCTGGCCGGTCATTCAGCTCGTGCTGTACGTGTTGTGCGGGGCTTGCGAGAGGAGGCTGTTGCACCGGTACTGATTCTGTGGGCATTATCGCAAGAGGTTCGCAGTGGTGCGCGAGCAGCCGAAGCGCATGAACGAGGTGTGAGTGTTGATGCGGCGTTAAAAGGCGCAGGTGTTTGGCCCAGTCGCGCAAAACCACTCAAGGCAGCAATGGCCCGACATAGTGCGGCAAGCTGGCTCAGCATGCTTGGCGCAACTGCACATCTCGATAGAATGGTTAAAGGCCATGCGGCAGGGGATGTTTGGGATAGCTTCGAATCGCTGTGTGTTCAACTGTCGGCCAACAGCGAAATTAGTTTACCAATTGATCAGGCATCTCTTTAGCATTTTCCAGGCGATGCATTGCAATTGAATCTTGTTCAATTGAATATTGACTGTAGTTTTTATCGATGAGTACACCTATGACGTTTCAATCTATTGCTAGCTTGTTCAAGTCAGGAATCGTTGACAACGATGTCTGCATAAAAGGGTGGGTTCGCAGCCGGCGCGATTCTAAAGCGGGTTTGTCTTTCGTGGCGGTTTACGATGGTACGTGCTTTGATGCGATGCAGGTTGTGGTTGAGGCGGCTTTGTCGAATTACGAATCTGATGTGCAGCGTTTGTCATCAGGGTGTGCCGTAGAAGTGAAAGGCAAGCTGGTTGAATCGCAGGGAAAAGGCCAGAGTGTGGAAATACTGGCAAGTGAAGTTAATGTATTGGGTTGGGTTGACGACCCCGAGACATACCCCATTGCCAAGAAGCGTCACACGTTCGAATACCTGCGAAGTGTTGCGCATCTTCGGCCACGTACCAACGCCTTTGGTGCCATAAGCCGCGTGCGTACGACTTTATCCAGTGCGATTCATCGCTACTTTCATGAGCGCGAATTTCATTGGGTAAACACACCACTTATTACGACCAGTGATTGTGAAGGTGCAGGTGAGCTGTTCCGTGTAAGCACGCTGGACATGGTAAACACGCCACGTAATGACAAAGGCGAAGTCGATTTTAATCAGGATTTTTTTGGTAGCGAAGCGTTTTTAACCGTTTCTGGTCAGCTGAACGCCGAAGCTTATGCATTGGCATTGTC
>CALIMV010000257.1 GCA_938045275.1 uncultured Granulosicoccaceae bacterium | reverse complement strand
GCTTTTTCTGCAATCGGCGGGGCGATGTTTACCATGCAAGTGGGTTTTATGTCACCAACGTTTGTGGGTATTGTGCCGTCAATTGAAATGGTTATCTATTGCGCGGTGGGTGGTCGGTTGTCTATCTACGGTGCAGTTTACGGAACCCTTTTGGTTAACTTGGCGAAAACATCGCTTTCTGAAAATTTTCCGGAATTGTGGTTGTTAGGACTCGGCGGTTTGTTTATTGCCGTTGTCATGTTTTTCCCGAACGGTCTGGCTGGAATCATTCACTCGATCGGCAAAAAAATCAGGCATTTGAAACCGAACAATACTTTACCCCCGCTTGATCTAGAAAAATCGTCTGGTACGGAGAATGTAAAAGAATCTGTTGGTGAACAGGGGAGCACAGGTTCGCAGAACGAGACACCCAAGCCTTCAACCCCGCTTACATCTGCACCTCAAGAGGTTTAAGAGTATGTCGATCAATACAAACTACATGCTGGCTCTGAATAATCTGACTGTTTCGTTTGACGGATTTAAAGCTGTTGATGGTTTAAATCTTTATGTGGATAAAAACGAGATACGCGTGATTATCGGCCCCAATGGCGCGGGTAAAACCACCGTGCTGGATTTAATATGCGGAAAAACCCGTGCTAGCTCAGGCTCAATCAAGTTTCAAAACGAAGAAATATCTCAGCTTAACGAACCCAAAATAGTGCACAAGGGTATAGGAAGAAAATTTCAAACGCCTTCAATATATGAAGATCTCAGTGTTTTCGAGAACCTTGAACTGTCTTTTCCCAGAGGGCGCAATGTAATGGGGGCGCTGTTCTTCAAACGTGATTCTGAAGTTATGGACCGTCTTCACGAAGTCGCCGAATCGGTTTTTCTAACGGACTGTCTTGATATGCAAGCAGCGCTGTTAAGTCATGGTCAAAAACAATGGCTGGAAATCGGTATGTTGCTCATTCAGGACCCAAAGTTATTAATGCTCGACGAACCGGTTGCTGGAATGAGTGTCAGTGAGCGTGTGAAAACGGCCGACATGCTAAACAGAATCACCGCAAATCGTTCGGTACTTGTGGTTGAGCACGACATGAATTTTGTGAAGGATATAGCGCATAAAGTCACGGTGCTGCATCAGGGAAAAATTCTGGCGGAAGGCGACATGGATAGTGTGCAGCAAGACCCCAAAGTCATTGAAGTTTATCTTGGCCACTAGTCCATCCTCACCCAACAGCCAATCACGGGAGCAATACAAAAAATGATATCTGTAGAAAATTACCGAGTTGCCTACGGCCAAAGTGAAGTCCTGCACGGGCTGGACTTCCAAGTTGGTGCGTGTGAAATAGTGGCCATCATGGGGCGCAATGGCATGGGAAAAACCACGTTAATGAAAGCCCTTATGGGGATTCTTCCAAGCAGCGCCGGAACTGTCCGCGTTGGGGACATTGATGTCACACAACAAAAGAGTTTCGATCGCGTGGTATCGGGTCTTGGGTACGTGCCGCAAGGCCGAATGATTTTTCCGGCACTGAGCGTTAAGGAGAACATAGAGACCGGATTGACCAGTACAAACAAAAGTCAGATACCGGAAGATCTTTACGAGCTATTTCCGGTCCTTGAAGAAATGAAAGATCGTCGCGGAGGTAATCTTTCTGGCGGTCAACAGCAGCAACTTGCTATCGCAAGAGCGCTTGCGACTGATCCTAAAGTCCTGATTCTCGATGAGCCCACAGAAGGCATTCAACCATCGATTATTCAGGAGCTCGCCAGAGTACTAAAACGTATTAGAGACAAGCGAAGTCTAACGATTCTGGTCTCCGAGCAAGTGCTCTCTTTCGCGATGGAGATAGCCGATCGTGTTTTTGTCATGGAGAACGGTTCGATTGTTCACGAAGCTGATCGTGACAATATCAATGCCGAGCAAGTATCAGCTTACCTGTCTGTTTAATAAAAAACCTATTTTGGGCGTTTGCAAACTTGTTGTATTCAACCCCACAAACCCATGGAGAATAACCAATGACCGATACCTTGATTAAAGTTGACCTGACAGAATCTCCCTACAACAACGAGAAAATTCATAATCGTTGGCATCCGGACATCCCGATTGTTGAATGGGTCGAGCCTGGGGATGACTTCAAAATCGAAACCTATGACTGGACTGGAGGCCAAATAAAAAATGATGATGATGCTGCAGACGTCAGAGATGTCGAGCTGCAACAAGTCCACTTTTTGTCAGGCCCCATTGGTGTTAAAGGCGCTGAGCCAGGTGACTTGTTGGTTGTTGATATTCTGGATATAGGCGCAAGTGACGACAGCCTTTGGGGTTTTAACGGCTTTTTCTCAAAACAAAACGGTGGTGGTTTTCTCACTGAACACTTCCCACAAGCACAGAAATCTATTTGGGACATCGAAGGGATGTTCACCAAGTCACGCCATGTACCCGGTGTACGTTACGCTGGTCTGATACACCCGGGTCTGATCGGTTGCCTGCCTGATCGGGCACTACTCGATGAATGGAATACACGCGAGACCGCTCTTTTTAATACGGAACCCGATCGTGTACCACCACTTGCCGCCTTGCCAGAAGACGGCGGTAAAGCTCATATGGGAAAGATGACAGGTGAAGTTCGCGATGCTGCAGCACAAGAAGCCGCACGCACAGTTCCACCAAGAGAACACGGCGGTAACTGTGATATTAAAGACCTCTCTCGCGGGTCAAAAGTCTATTTCCCCGTTTATGTTGATGGTGCAGGTTTGTCTATGGGCGATCTGCATTTTAGTCAGGGTGACGGAGAAATTACATTTTGCGGAGCAATAGAAATGGCTGGTTGGCTACACATCAAAGTGTCACTGATCAAGCAGGGTATGAGTAAGTACGGAATCAAAAATCCTATATTCAAACCTTCTCCCATCACCCCTACTTATAACGACTATCTCATTTTCGAAGGTATTTCAGTAGATGAAGGTGGAGAACAGCACTATCTCGATGTGCATATCGCTTACCGACAAGCCTGCCTAAACGCGATTGAGTACCTCAAAAAATTCGGCTATTCGGGTGCGCAGGCTTATTCGATTTTGGGCACAGCACCAGTACAGGGGCATATTTCCGGCGTGGTTGATATTCCCAATGCATGTGCAACGTTGTGGTTACCAACAGATATTTTTGACTTTGATGTTATGCCAAATGCAGACGGACCAACAAAATTTCTGGACGGTTCAGTCAATATGCCGCTGGCTGAGGATTTATAACTGTGCCTGTTTATCAATATCAGTGCGACACCTGTGGCTACTTCGATCAACTCCGACCCTTGGCGCTATCGGGGCAGGATACACACTGCCCCGACTGTGCCCGACCAGCCAATCGCATCATTGCCAGCGCGCCCTTTGTCGGAGCCGGTTCAAGCCGTGGAATAATCGCTGCCGGCGTGAACGAACGTGCGCAACACGAACCCTCGCTCCTTTCTCAATCAGAGAAACCGCGACACGGGCCTGGATGCGGTTGTTGCAGTGGTAGTAAGTCGAGAATTGCAGGCAAAACCATGAAAAATGCTGCCGGCGACAAGATGTTTCCAACTAAACGCCCGTGGATGATAAGTCACTAGCCAGCAGCAGCTTGGTCACCAAAACAATCACAAAGTAGTCTCGGGACGATCAAGCCCCGGACTTGGACACGAAATAGCCATTGAATTCAAAGTTCAATTTAATTTTGGCTTGATAAATGTAACGTTCATGACTCATAATATAGTTTTATGGGTCATGAAGGTTACAATATGCCAACGCCAACCACACCACCTAGCAAGGTGCGACGAGCGCTGCGAACACTTGGAAATGATATCCGGGATGCGCGCAAGCGCCGTGCTCTATCCATGGAAACGGTGGCTAACCGAGCCTTTACATCCCGTAAAACACTGCAGCGAATCGAAGAGGGAGATTATGGCGTTAGCATAGGTCTCTACGCGACTGTGCTTAATGCACTCGGGCTGCTTGACGGGCTTGCGGTACTTGCCGACCCGGCCAATGATGATATTGGGATGGGGTTGGCCAACGCGAACCTTCCAAAACGGGTCAGGTCTAAAAACTGTGGGCCTAAAAAAGACGGTAATGAAACCAAGTGAGCGAGATTGAAGTTTATATTTCGTTAGAAGGTAGCACCCAAAGAATCGGTACCCTATTCAGGCAATTGGCTAGAGGCAAAGAGTCAATCAGTTTTACCTATCATGAAAACTGGCTCGAAAACCCTCAACGATTTTCACTTGAGCCAGGGCTTCGTGTTGGCAAAGGTCTATTTCACCCTGGTGGCGAGCGCGAAATATTTGGGTCTATTGGAGACTCCGCACCCGATACGTGGGGACGAAGATTGATGCAACGTGCTGAACGTCGTCAAGCATCCATTGAATCCCGCCCACCGCAAACCTTGTTTGAGGCAGATTATCTTTTAGGCGTGACCGATGTGTCTCGCCTTGGGGCGCTTCGGTTTAAACGTGCTGATCAAGACGAATTTCAGAAACCCGCAGACGAAGGTGTGCCAGGGTTTATTCATCTGGGCAGGTTGTTAAACAGCGCTGAACGCATCGAACGTAATCGCGAAACAGATGAAGATCTTGACCTGATCTTTGCGCCTGGGTCATCGCTTGGTGGAGCAAGACCGAAAGCGTCCATTGTGGATTCACGTGGCAATTTAGCTATTGCAAAATTTCCTAAAGACGCCGATGACTATGGTATAGAGACATGGGAGCACATTGCATTGATCATTGCGAATCGTGCGGGCATTACCGTGGCAAAACACGAGTTGAAAATGATTAACAGTAAGCCTGTTTTGATATCGTGGCGTTTTGATCGTAATCAACAACAGCGAATCCCTTTTCTTTCAGCAATGTCGTTATTGCAGGCAAGAGATGGTGAGCGTGCGAGTTATCCGGAAATGGTTGACGAACTATCCGAACACGGTGCAAACACCAAAGCCGATTCGGCCGAACTTTATCGACGCATGATTTTTAATATTTTAATATCGAATGTCGACGATCACCTGCGCAACCATGGTTTTCTTTGGGCAGGCAATAATGGCTGGGTGTTATCTCCGGCTTATGATTTGAACCCGACTCCAACAGATGTAAAGCCGCGAATACTTAGCACCAATATAAGCCTTGAGGAAGGCACTTGCTCTATAGATCTAGCGTTATCACAAGCCGAGTTGTTTGGTCTAGGATTAAAAGCGGCGCATATTATAATTAGTCAGGTAGCAGTCGCAGTAACAACGTGGCGTGATATTGCAAAAAGTGTTGGTGTCGGCAAAGCAGAGCAAGACCGAATGTCCAGTGCCTTCGAACATGATGATTTAAGCAGGGCGCTTGAGTTGTAGAAATTACTGTTGCTCGATGGTGCAACAATCTGGCAG
The DNA here is from genome assembly GCA_938045275.1 of uncultured Granulosicoccaceae bacterium. Lineage (GTDB taxonomy): Bacteria > Pseudomonadota > Gammaproteobacteria > Granulosicoccales > Granulosicoccaceae > Granulosicoccus. Next base: position 1,076 of record CALIMV010000257.1, on the reverse strand, counting down.
GAGAAGAAAGTAAACTTTATCTGACAGCCGCTTCATTAGAACCGGTAGCTGTCAGATAAAGTTGTAATTTCTATAAACGATTAACGCATCAATCCGATGAATTGCATGCAGTGGCTTATGGCTGGTACCACCATCACAATTTATGGTTGAACAGAGGCGTCGCTTTTTATTCCGCAATGGTCGCTTGCAATGCTTCTTCGACTTGCAGTAGGAACGCCTGGTGTGCCAGATTTGTTTGCGTGTTGTCCGCTTGCTTCACTGTACTAAACTGCAGAGCATCAGCCATTTTAAAATCGGCTGCCTCAATTGCAGAAATAGGCAAACCGTTTAACGTAGTTTCGCTTGTTGCCACTGCGTTGTTTCTGACAATTGTCATGGTCGCGTCATTTTCCGGGGACTCAAAGCCTTCCGGGGCATCCCCCTGGCAACCAGCTGTGCCAATACAAAATTGATGTGTTCCACTTCCTTTAAACTGACTATCCATGGTGATAACGTATTTGTCGTTATTATTAAACAGGCCACTTATTAGGCAAAGAAAATCTGCTTGTCCAAAAGCCAATTCAGCGCACATCACTAGTGAACTACCCGATTCGCCTCTAACAGTTCTACCACCTACTATTACATCACCTTCCGATTCGGCAGAGAATACAACAGATTTTTCGAACTTATTTTCTCCATCGCTGGAAACGTGAGAAAACGTAACGCAACCGAACAGGTTTTCGATACTTGATTTATCTGGCTGTGGGCCTTCAACCTGCGCTGCCGCATCATTACAGGTGACAGCGGAACTGGCAGCCGAAGTTGTGGTTGTTTCGTCTTCGCCTTCACCGCATCCGGCAAGAATGCCAAGACTTAAACAAACTGGTAAGAATAAGTTTGATAATTTCATGAAAATTCCATTTTTGCCACATCATTATTAAGTGGGTTGTTGTTGATGTATTTATTTAGATAGGTATTACTTGTGGTTGTAACGTTGATTGCTTGGAAAAGTTTGTGGAGCGTAAGTGATTTTTTCCATTGTTCTTTTAGGTTCCAAACCGTAACGAATACAGCGCAGCCATGTCAATGAGCGGCAA
>CALIMV010000256.1 GCA_938045275.1 uncultured Granulosicoccaceae bacterium | reverse complement strand
TGGTACAGGTCCGGCAACCGGCACCAATGCCACCACTTGCACACCGGGACCGTGGCATATTCATCGTATGTTGCAATCCGCTGACGATTTTGCGATGAACCTGGGGTTTTTAGGGAAAGGTAATGCCAGTTTACCGGAGGCCTTACGTGAACAAATTGAAGCTGGTGCTATTGGTCTAAAACTACACGAAGATTGGGGAACCACGCCAGCTTCTATTGATTGTTGTTTGTCTGTTGCGGAAGAGTTTGATGTGCAAGTGGCCATTCACACAGATACGCTGAATGAATCTGGATTTGTTGAGCATTCACTGGCAGCAATGAAAGACAGAACCATTCACACCTACCATACTGAAGGTGCTGGTGGTGGTCATGCTCCGGACATAATCAAAGCGTGTGGACTGGCGAATGTGCTGCCATCCTCCACCAACCCGACCCGACCTTACACGGTAAACACTATCGATGAGCATCTTGACATGCTTATGGTCTGCCATCATCTTGATCCTGCGATAGCTGAAGACGTTGCGTTTGCTGAATCTCGAATAAGGCGGGAAACTATCGCTGCCGAAGACATACTTCAAGACCTTGGTGCTTTTTCCATGATCGCCTCTGACTCACAAGCGATGGGTCGAGTTGGTGAGGTTATTTGCAGAACCTGGCAAACAGCTCATAAAATGCGTGTGCAGCGTGGAAATCTGGATGAGGATAAAGCAGATGAAGATAATTTTCGCGTGAAACGTTACATCAGTAAGTACACCATTAACCCTGCAATTACCCATGGCATTAGTCATGAGGTGGGGTCAGTTGAAGTAGGCAAACTTGCAGATTTAGTATTATGGAAACCTGCTTTTTTTGGCAGTAAGCCATCACTCATTATTAAAGGTGGCATGATAGCGAATGCGCCAATGGGAGATCCAAACGCGTCAATTCCTACGCCGCAACCAGTGCATTATCGCCCCATGTTTGGTTCATACGCGGGTGCGCGCCACCACACATCGCTAACATTTTTGTCACAAGCTGCAAGTAAAAATGACTTGGCTAACGAATTGAAACTAAACTCTCAAACAGCTGTGGTACAAGATTGTCGCAATGTTAAAAAATCAGATATGGTTCATAACGACTGGCAACCGGACATTTCTGTTGATCCACAAACATACAAAGTAGTAGCAGATGGTGAGCATTTGCATTGTGAACCTGCCTCATCTTTACCGCTGGCCCAACTGTATCAATTATTCTGATTATGCTGCATTTTACCAAGCCTGTTTCTGTCGAATCACACGCTAACCATCGTGTTTATCTAACGTATCATCAGCGAGTCAAGGCTCGTCAACGTATAGTTACAGAAGCCGGTGTAAGCGCTGGTGTTTTGCATGAACGAGGCAGCCTGCTTAAAGATGGTCAAAAATTATCAGATGATAACGGCGAGGTACTGGAAATATTGGCCAAAGATGAACTAGTCTCGGTAGCATCAACATCATCATCGCTGTTGTTTTCCAGAGCCTGTTATCACGTTGGGAATCGACATGCAGAAGTGCAAATCGAAGAGCTTGAATTGATCTACTTACAAGATCATGTAATGGATCAAATGTTACGTCAGTTGGGGTTGCAGGTTGTTGATGCGAGACGAAAGTTCACACCTGAGAACGGTGCATATGTGAGTGCTCATCATCATCATCATCATCACGATCACGATCACGACCACGACCACGACCACGACCACGACCACGACCACGACCACGACCACAACGATCGTAATGGCTTGCGAACGCATGAGAAAAGTTCTGAGCCTGGCCAGTTAGCAAAGACTTTAAAATGAATTCTGATACACAATCTCTTGCGCATCTGCGTTTACTTCATTTTCTCAGTCCGGCATTGCCTGTTGGTAGCTATAGTTACTCGCAAGGGTTGGAGTGGGCCGTTGAGGTAAATTGGGTAAATGATCAGATAACATTTACTCAGTGGATAGAAAGTCAGATAACTGGTGCGTTGGCACAACAGGAGCTGCCTCTACTGGTTCGTCTATTTCGTGCGATAGCGAAAGATGATTCAAACGGATTTAATTATTGGTGTCAGTTTGCAATTGCGCTACGGGATACGGCTGAACTTAGAGAAGAAGAGCGATGCAGAGCAATTGCCTATTTACGTATATTGGAAGAAATAGATCCGCCAGGTGAACTATGGCCATCAGAGTCATTTACAAAAACACCATTAGCAGCAATAGCGTATTTTGCTGTTCGTCATGCAATCAATGTAGATTCGTTGTTAGAAGCTTATGCGCATGTTTGGTTGGAAACTAACGTTGTTAACGGTGTAAAGATCATTCCACTTGGACAGACCGCAGGGCAGAGAATATTGTTTGATTCATCGCCGAAATTGGTATCTGCTATCGCTACGGCGTTACTGGTGGAGGATGCATCTGTTGGTATGTCAATGCCCGCTCTTAGTCATGCAAGTTGTCACCATGAAACGCAGTATTCACGTGTTTATCGATCCTGATGTCTTTGGGCCTAAAATCAAATGAGGTTAGAAATGAATAACGCAATTAAAAACAGGGATAATCAATGAACAAATCGAATCCTTTGCGTGTTGGTCTGGGTGGCCCGGTGGGCAGTGGCAAGACATCGCTGCTAAGTGCATTGTGCCGACAGCTAAGGGATGACTTTAGCGTTGCTGTTGTTACCAATGATATATACACTCGTGAAGACGCAGAGTTTTTGGTACGTAACCAGACTTTGCCTGCAGACCGCATAATTGGTGTGGAAACGGGCGGCTGTCCGCATACAGCTATTCGTGAAGACGCATCTATGAATTTAGCAGCAATCGATCAGTTACAAGAAAAATTTAGTGATTTAGATGTTGTCTTTATTGAAAGTGGTGGAGACAATCTTGCCGCAACGTTCAGTCCGGAACTAGCCGACTTAACGTTATATGTTATTGATGTAGCTCAAGGGGAAGAGATCCCAAGAAAGGGCGGTCCTGGTATTACTCGCTCAGACATGTTAGTCATCAATAAAACAGATCTGGCACCGTATGTAGATGTGTCCCTTGATGTAATGAGAAGTGATACGGCCCACATGCGTGGAGATCGGCCTTACTGCTTTACCTCTGTAAAAAATGATGATGGCGTTGCTACGATTTCTAGCTTCATAAAAAAGGAAGGTTTACTCAACTAATGGTTTTTTAGCATTGTTAAATTTGATTTTACAAGAAGTTCTGCCGCCATCGCGCTAACTTTGGTCGGCGGCAGACTTTCTAATTTAATTTCTCAGCTTCTAAGTACCCTACGGCAACTAGCTGATTTTTCCTTTCGTGGCAATTTATTGTGGTAATTGCAAACTACTTAAGTCTACGCCGACAACGGTATTGCCAGTAAAGCCACCTTCATTCACGGCATTTTTATAATCATCTTCTGTGAGTCCTCCACCTGGAATGGGGTAGGGTCCTTGTTTTGCGGCACCTAACGGTGGAATAAGGTGAGTTAGCATAAGGTGTTTTGCACCTGCACGTTTTGCCATCGCTCCCAAATCAGTTGCTGTGCTCTGGCGAAAGTATATCGGTGGTGGGAATCCACTGTCTTTGTCAGGACCCATAACCGGATGAATGGTGGAATGGACGATTATGTCGGCTCCCATCGATAATTTTTCTACTTGCGCTGATGTTGAACTCTCGCGTGGTGGTTTGGGATTATCGTTTCCAGCATCTCCACCAATGACTACCGACCCCGCTGGTGTGTCTACCCGATAAGAGGCATGACCTGGTATGTGTCTGGAACCGACAGCCGAAACAGTGACATCGCCTTGCTTCCAAACTTCTGCAGGCTCTTCGCTGGGCTTAAAGCTGTTCAGGTTGATAAGATCAGCAGGTCCGCCGGGTAACCGTTTTTCATTCTCTGCGAGCCTTTGCGCCATTTCGCCCGATTGTATTAACGCATCACCAATGTGTTTTGCTAGTTTTGCACAGCTTAGAACATGACCGGCAACCGCTTCCGCATCTGCACTGCACACTAAATCGACTTTCGGACCACCTGAACCGAAGTGCCATCTTAACTGCATCATGTCAGCGAGTCCTTCGGTATGATCAGAGTGCATATGTGTTAAAAAAATAGCCTGTAATTTACCAACGGGTGTTTTTGCCTGAGACAGCCGCTGCGTGGTCCCACGGCCAGTATCGAATTGCAAATTCACATCGCTGCAATTGTTTTCATCGTCTCCAAACTGTACCAATGTTCCTGACCCCGCCTGACCTTGAAATACGGGTGGGCCGCCTTGCGTTCCGGTTAGGGTCACTTTAAGGCATGGCGCTGCATGCAGTTGAGAGGCCAAAGAAAAAAGCAGGCCACAAGCTGCCAATCGGGTAACGAATTTCAACATAATATTTCCTCCAGATTGGACAAGCTACTTTACGTAGCCTTCAGTGTCAATTTCGTTATTTAAAAACAGACACCACTGCGTCGATCAGCATCTTGGTTGCCAATACCGAGAGCAGAATTAAAATTGTTCGATCAAAAACCTGTGTACTGAGCTTTTTGCCTATTTGCTCACCTATGGGTAACCCGGTGAAGATGGGTATTAACGCAAGAACACTGAGTATGGCCAATTCAAACGTCATCAAACCTAACACAGACTGAATCGGTAACTGGATAACAGACATGCTTGCAAAAAACAGAGACACGATAAAAATAAACGTAGGTCGGGGTAGTCTAGCGGCGTGTAGAAAGGTGATGGTAATTGGTGAAGAGAGCCCGACCGCACCTTGCAGCACACCTGCACAACCGCCTGCAACAAGTACCCACTTTTGCATTAGCTTCATCGTTAACTGAAATGTC
>CALIMV010000255.1 GCA_938045275.1 uncultured Granulosicoccaceae bacterium | reverse complement strand
CCAACAAGTCGAGCAAACCATCTGCATTAAAATCTGCCACGGATGCTCCACGTCCGCGACGATTCAATGCTATGCCCGCTTTATTACCGTGCTCAACAAACCGTCCATCGTGATTGCCAAGAAGTAAATTGTCTGGGTCGTAGCTGGCAAAGTCACTCATTTGTTCAACATTGCCTTTCGCAATAAATAAATCGAGAAGGCCATCGTTATTCACGTCGGCCAGTTCCGCATGCCATCCAGTGGATGGTTTCAAGTCGTCCCCGTGGTAGGAGCGATGCGCCGTGGCCCCACGTTGATAAGCAATGTCCTCATATACGGGACGCTGCTCCTCACTGGCCTGGACTACGTCTACAGTCTGAATTTTCGTATCACCCATGGAAGTCAGGACATACTCGGGAAAACCATCAGCGTTCAGATCGCCCTCAGCAATGCCCATACCCCAAATGACCAACGACTGCCATCCGTCAGCTCTGGAATACAAGCGAGGGTAGCTATCGTTGTCCAATCGCCACAGCTGTTCTTCACCACCACGGTGATAGTGTCGGTCATTTGTGATTCGAAGAGAATCTCGGCCGCTTTTGTTCCAGTCGGTGAACAGCATGGACAGGGCACAATGGCCGGGGGACAGGTTAAAAGGCTCATTGTAAAAGACACTGGCAACTGACTCGTTTGTTGTGCTTGCAATGGCTGCATCGCTCGTTTCGCTAGTGCCTACTACGTTGTCTGACCCGTTAGCATTGTTTTCAGCACTGGTGTTGCTTGTATCTCTCGTGACTTGCGGACGCAGCAAAATATTGTCTTCACAGGTCCCCCAGGGTGAGCCGGGCGCGGTCCTGTCAACATAGTTTCCAAATGCCAGTGTAGGGAAGGCATTACCTTCTTCAAAGTTGGCGGAAAAAGCCGTGCTCCACGCAGAACCACCGTCAAAATCAAATCTCAAATTTGCTGATGAAAAAGTGCAATCTGGTCCGCCGCGAAGAATACGATTTTCACCAACGCGTAAAACAACCAGGTCAATCCATGCATCATTATCAATATTGATCGGATAAGCGCCAGTGACTCGCTTAATTGTGGTGCTTTGTTGTTGCTTTTTTTGAAATGAAAGCGGCGCACCTGTTTTACTTTCATTGACATACAAGGTTGATTCGTTTGCACCGCCTGCAATAAAAAGGTCTGGTAATCGATCTGCATTACAATCGAAAGTGGCTACACCACCGCCAACAAAATATTCCCAAGGACCGTCATATTGATGAGCTATGCCGGCATCGATTGCTTCCTCAATGAACACGGGCACATCGCCCATGAACTCTGCGTGCTGCTCCTCGGCATGCGTAATTGGTGTTATTGATAATAAAATGTATGCAACTATTGGCCAGACTGAGCGCGCGCTTAGCCGTGGTTCGCTAGCGGAGGGCTTGATTCTCATGGTTGCAGTACCAGGGTTTTTAAAAACGCCGTAATGTCGCTTTTCGCCGACTCTTCTAATTTCATCCAGGCGTCGCGAGACGTTCGCGCATCACCACCATGCGCAGCTATGACTTCGTTTAGCGTAGTTAGATTGCCACGATGTCCATAAGGTGCAGTGGAACCGATGCCCCACAATTCGCTGGTCATGAACACATTTCGTTCGACAAAGCGCTGAGACAACAACTCATTGCCCAGGGTGTCGACCTGGGTATCGGCAATAACGTGTCGCTTCAAATCACCAAACAAAGGTACCAGCCACCGACCCTGAGCGTCTTTTTCCAAAGTGGCTGCCCAGTTCATCAATGCTAAATTGTATGTTGCGTTAAGTTCGCTGCCAAGTTCATTGTGGCGCAATGTGCCAGCGGCATCGAGTGGACCCGGGTCATCAAACAGCAATGATTCCAGAGCAAGTGTACGCTGATGACATGAGTTGCAATTCAGCTCATCAAATAAATGCGAGCCGCGATTTGCAGCATCTGTCCATGTTTGCGGCAGTGCCTTGGTAATCACTGGTGGTTTTAGAGTCGCTTGCCACAGCACCAGAGCAGACACATCGCCATCGCTTATTTCGTTTAGAACACCATCTTCGTCGAAGTCGTTCGTACCTGTCCAACGAGCGCCAAATCGTTCCGGTGCTTGCATACCGTGGTGGTGGTTGAGTGCGTTGATGGTAAATTGTCTTAAAGAGGTGATCACACCCTTTTGACTAAACGGTTTTATCACCAGGTCTGTATCGATGCCTTCGAGTTTTCGTGTATCCACAACGCCATCGGGTTGAACGTCCAGACTACCGAAATTTACCCCTTTGGTGGTTAGCTCCACTGTGACCGGATTGCCTGTAGAGCGCGCCTTTTTCAATCCGGCAGCACGTAATTTGGCCAACTCATGGCTCATCTCTCTGGCCAGTAATTCAATTAACCCTGCACCAAATAGGTGATTGGTATTGCGCTCATTTGAAAACTGAGGATCGGTGGAATCGAAATCTGCCAACTGAAAGCCTTCTGAGACAAATACATTAGCGACAAAGTCGCCAGCACCACCGACAGCCGGTAGATTGTGACAACTACTGCAGGCGTTTGCGTCAAGACCGGCTGTGCGTGCAAAGGCGTTTTTAGGTGGACGACGACGCTTGGTTGGAATGATTGCCTGGGTAGCCATTGGACGCCCAACACCATCGTTAAGAGTAAACGATGCGGTAAACAGGTTTTCGCCAATTGCGATCAGCTTATCCATTTGCTGCTTATCAAGTGTACCGCTGAATTGGTCAATATCGGTATGTTCTGATATTGCCTTGTCGGCCCAGACTGGATCTGATTGATTATTCATTGACTTATCTACTGAATTTTCAGCAACTGCAAAGCTGCAGATAAAGCCTGCTATGACCAAAAATACCGTCAGAATTTGTCGTAAAGTACTCATGTTAAATTAGATTCAAGTTGTGATTCGTCCGCTTTGTCCGCAAACACACGATCAACCAATGCCATTGATTCCAGCACTAGCCCATCGAGTAATAGTGGTGTCTCATCGTCATAGCAATGAAACACCGGTGTCGAATCATCAGTACTGCGCGAGTGAATTTTGAGCTCGTTTTCAATATTGGCCCTCATTAAATTCACGGCCGCGGCTTTGTGCCCTATAAGTGCAACCGGAAGTGTATCTAATAAGGTAAATACGGTGGCCAGGCCAAAACCGATTGCTTTGCCAGCCATTTCAAATGCCGCTTTTTGTTGCTGATTTTCAATTGCTGTATTAGTGAGTTGGTCGAATGTTTCGCTACTGATTGGATTTGCAGGTTTCGATAATAATGGGCGCTTGGCGGCTGTACGAACAATGCCATACTTCGCCGCATACGCCTCAATGCAACCGCGTTTTCCACATCGGCAAAGAGCACCGTTTTTCTCAAATTGCACATGTCCGAGCTCTAGCGCAGAGGAGTGAGCGCCGGTAAAGGGTTTGCCAGAGATATACAAACCAAGGCCAATGCCATGCGAGAAAAGAACAGCTGCAAAGCTGTTGCCAAGAGTTTCTTTTTCACGTGTATGCAAGGCTTTGGCAATTAATCCGCAGTCGTTGTTCACAGAAACAGGTACGCCAAAATGCTCTTGCAACATTGTGCTTATAGGAATTTTTTCGATCGTTAGAATCGGTGACCAAAGCAACTCCCCGGAAGCTGCATCGGTAACGCCTTGAAAGCCAATGCCAATGGCTGCCAACTGTTCAAACCCATGGCGATGCATTGCGGCAGTGACGCCTGATATTATTGAATCAAACAGCTGCCTGGCGTTTAGCGATCGTGTTTGAATGTGTTGAACGGTTTGGGATAATGTATCGCCGGCATAGTCGACGACGCAAAAGCGTAGTTGATCGATTGTCAGTGCAACGGTAACCACAGTAGCGGCATCAGGGTTGAGTGCAACCGTTGTTTTGGGTCTGCCACGTTTTTGAACATCGGCCGTTGTATTTTCAGAGGTGGCAATACCTTGCTCGATCATAAATCCAAATTGGGCTGACAAGGCAGCCTGACTAAGCCCTGTCAGTTTGCCAATTTCTGCACGGGACAACGGTCCTTTGACACGTAAACTTTGCAGAATGCGGTGTCGATTCTCGGCTCGCAGGTCATTACTGCGCATGATTTTAGAGCCTTTCATGTCGTAAATTCACTAATCGATTAAATTGGATAAAAATAAGTTGACACACTTTCGCGCTGATGTCACTATTTTTTCCAGTCGTGAATTAAATCGACTTTTTAGTTACTATTGCGACTGAAAAATTCAGTCCGCTTTTACAACCCCATTTGGAGCAAGAATGAAAAAAACTTCTATTGCACTGATAACTGTTGCTTCGGCACTGTTCGCAGGTAGCGTATTTGCAGAAGGTAAAACTGTTGGTGTTTCCTGGAAAGTATTTCAGGAAGAGCGTTGGAAACGCGATGAGGCAGTGATCAAAGAAATTGTTGAGGCCAACGGAGATACCTATATCTCAGCTGATGCTCAGGGTTCAGCTGCTAAGCAATTAACTGATGTTGAATCATTGATTTCGCAAGGTGCAGACGTACTTATGATTGTACCGTTTGACTCTGAAGCCATTTTGCCGGCAGTTGAACAGGCTTCTGCTGAAGGCATTCCAATGATTGCCTACGATGTACAGATTGAACATCCAGATTCGCTTTACATCACTTTTGATAACGTTGGTGTTGGTCGAATGATGGCTCAAACCATGCTCGACAGTGGTATGACAGAAGGCAACTT
>CALIMV010000254.1 GCA_938045275.1 uncultured Granulosicoccaceae bacterium | reverse complement strand
TGCGACAAAGTCGCTGTCACTGTTATTGGACCACCGTCTTCTGGCGCACTAACATCAGTGAATGTAATCGACTCCTGCACATCAACGACCATTAAAAAATCTTCAGCATCGCCATGCCCATTGTTACCGCAACCATCAGTGGGCGTAGCAGCCCCGTAACTTAGCATTACCCTGCCTCGATAAGTTGTGTCTTCGGTTACTGTTGGCAAGGCTACGTCTTGAGTCACCGCGCAACCCGCGGGGTCAGCCGCCGTACTGTAAAAACAAGATGCGTTGCTTAAAGCCTCAGGTGTTCCATCGTTGTTCGTATCAATAAAGATGAACACGAATTCTTCAACGTTGTTGAAAGCTTCTGGCGCACCCGGCTGCTTATAATCACCCACAGTTACAGCAACGGGTTGCACTGAACCCGATGGGTACTCCGACGATAAACTCAAAGGAATAGCAATACTTTCGTGTGTAGTGTCATTGGCAATAACACACAAATCCACGGGACTATAACGAGCAGCTTGTGCAACTAAACCTGGCAACAGAACAAACAACAAAGTAACCGCGACACAGCTGCGCCTAATCACTTTAAAACTAATAGTAATAGAACCTAACCCCTGCGCTCATGCAGCAATTGATGCATTAAAATGCGAATCAAGTGCCAGTGTAGAAGCGTATGGCTAATACATACAGGTATCGCAGGGTTATATTTTTGGGTAAGTAAGTTACTTTGATACACGCAAAAATGTAGCAATAAAAAAAGCCGACGGGTTAGCTCCGCCGGCTTCTTTGCACGATCAAACTTTATTAACGCAATTTATGAATTGTCTTCCTCAGGTACAAAACCTTCAGGCATGGTGGCGTTGTCGCTAAACAAAAACTTCTCCATTTCTTCTTCCAGAAACTTGCGCGCCTTCGGGTCAACCGGCGTTAAACGATACTCATTTATAAGCATGGTCTGATGCCCTACCCACATCTTCCAGGCTTCCTGCGAGATGTTCAGGTATATTCGCTTGCCCAGATCGCCTGGGTAAGTTGGTCGCTCCAGGCCTTCGGCCTCTTTCTTCAGCTTTACACATTGCACCATGCGGGACACGGCAGTTCTCCGGTTCAACTCAATTAAGCCACTAAGCATACAAGCAATGGGCTTGGATGTCTGAGAGGCGTATGAACCAAGGCTTATCTACACCTATTTAGCTGACCATTTTCCAACCAAAACGATTATCCAACTCAAAACTGGCGCACTTGCGTGTTGGTGCTCCCATTAAACGGCTGAAAGTGGCTATTTACGCGGTCGCCGGAAAGCGAAAGTCATTGAGCAACAATCAAGTGAGCCAGTGAGCGCCATAAGCACAAACGAGATTGAACTAACATAGAATTGAGTTCTTACATGTAAAATTACTTGTAATATTATGTGTAATAATGTAATATCTTTCCATGGTGATTAAATCTTCTGCCCATTACCAGCGCGAATACCGCAAAAGGCTGCGCGAGCAGGGTCTGGTTAAAAAAGAAATCTGGATTCTTCCTGAAAACCGCAAACAGGCCCGGTCGATGGAAAAAGAGCTGCGAAAACCACAAATTTCTGCCGGCTCTATCGCTGGTGACTCGGCTGGCGCGAAACGTGCGACGTGGCGCACTGGAGCGCTTTTTGGGGAATTAAGTACGTCAGAAATGGTTCGTGGTGGCAAAGCGAGCATCGAGATAATCGATGGGCTCGAACCCACCATGATGATCACCATGCATGAATACGGCGATTTGCCTGTTTTTATGACGGTTTCCGGTGATCAGATAGTGGCTGAATCGGTGCTGTGGCCAGCATCCGCTGTTAAAGATCAAGCGGCGTTTAACGACACGGTTCTGCGAACACAAAACTATTACCCGTTGTCGACGATATGCCTAGGCAAGCGAGCCGATGAAGATTACTACCTGATGGAGGGGTGTGTTAGTGCAGCAGCAGACATTAACGACATCGTTCTGGAAATTGAGACCTTGGCAAACAACGTTATTCACGTTACCGAGGCCTACGCAAATATTCTTCAATCAGGCTCAAAGAAGTAGGCATATGGATGTTCTAAGCAAAATCGTTACTGCCATTAAAGGCGGTATCAATGAGGCCGGTGAAGCACTCATTAACAGTCAGGACTTACGCATTCTTGACCAGGAAATCCGGGAAGCCGGTGAAGCGCTGAATCAATCAAAAGATGCGCTGGCTGCCATGATTGCGCAACAAAAGCTGTCTGAAGAGAAAGTCGGCAAGTTACATGCAGCTATTGAGGAAAACGAAGGATACACAGTCAAAGTACTGGCCAAAGGCGATGAAGGCCTGGCTCGTGATTTAGCTATAAAAATTGCAGAACTGGAAACAGATTTGGCAACCGAGCAAGACGCTGGCGAAAGCTTTACACAAAGTGCTGATCGAATGCGGCAAGCCATTGCAAAAGCACAAAGCGATTTGCAATACATGAAAAGCCAGGTGGACACTATTAAAGCCACTGAAAACGTACAGCGAGCAGAGGCAGCAGTATCTGAACGACACAGCGGAACGTCAAGTAAATTGCGCACCGCCATGGAATCGCTGGAGCGTATTAAAGAAAAGCAAGCCATGGCGAGCGCACAAATGAACGCAGCCGAAGCCCTTGCTACCGACAACGATGATGCTTCATTGCATAAACGACTTATCGATGCAGGCATTAAAGATTCGAACAGCGCAGAAGATGTACTGCAACGAATTAAAAAGAAATACACATAGCAGTAGTAGTACACAGCACATTAACGCAACGAATAAAGGAGGAGTGACTGATGTTTGCATTTTTATTTCACAAATCGATGGATGCGTTCTATCAAAACATCAGTTCATTCCCGACAGCTGTGTTTACCGTACTGCTGGCTGTTTGCCTGGTTTATTGGGCGGGTGCGGTGCTTGGTCTGTTCGATCTTGACCTGATCAACGTCGATGCAAGTCTCGATCTGAATGCCGACTCTGGACACTTCGTTCCTGATGTACTGGCAGGATTATTGATTAAGTTCAAACTGGTTGGCGTACCCGTGGTGATAACGCTTACGCTGATTTTCCTGTTTGGCTGGTTTATCTGTTATTACCTGGTGCATTTCACTTTGGGTAATGTACAAAACGGCATTTTGCGGTTTCTGTTTGGCATACCTATATTTGCCATCTCGCTGGTCGGCGGTGCGTGGTTGACTACCTTCGCCATGAAACCGTTTCGTAAAATTTTTAAAAACGCGACAACCCAGCCGCATAAGCACATTCTCGGACAACGCGCCATCGTGCGAACCAGTCGGGTCGATAACGCGTTTGGCGAAGCCACCCTCGATGATGGCGGCGCAGGACTAATTTTGAAAATACGATCAACCGGTGAAGAGTCATTTGCCAAAGGCGATCGTGTGGTTATTTTTGAAAAATTGAATGATGACAACATTTATCGCGTCATCTCTGAAAAAGAATTCTCTGGTCAGTAAACCAGAACTAGAAGTTATCTTTAGAGGAATGCCCAGTCATCGGAAGCGTGTGCTTAAACAAGGCACATGTTAATCGAACCATGCTGAGCACTCCGCCTGCAACACCGGTAGTGAGACGGCTTCTAAATATTAACGCAACTTAAGGAGAACAAGCCATGGCAGTATCAGCATTAATGCCCATCGCAATTGTCGTTGGAGTCATCATACTCGTACTACTGGGCATAGCAGCGATTTTTAAATCGTTCTACGTCAAAGTTGAGCAAGGCACAGCGCTAATTGTCAATGACATGAGCGACACGCCGAAGGTGCGCTTCACCGGCGCGGTAGTGTTTCCGATCATCTACAAAAAAGAACTGATGCGCATCTCGCTCATTACGCTGGAAGTGGACAGACGCGGCAGCGATGGTTTAATTTGCGCTGACAACATGCGGGCCGATATCTCGGTTGCATTTTACCTGCGTGTCAACGAAACACCGGAAGACGTGCTGAAAGTCGCCAAGTCGATCGGTGCCAATCGGGCGTCCGATAAAACAGCCGTGCATGATTTGTTCGCCGCCAAGTTTTCCGAAGCGTTGAAAACGGTTGGTAAGCAAACTGAATTTGTACAACTGTTCGAGAATCGTCAGGATTTTCGTGAAAAAATTATTGAGGTCATTGGTGACGACTTAAACGGCTACGTGCTCGAAGATGTTGCTATCGACTACCTGGAACAAACGCCTAAGTCATCACTAGACCCATCGAATATTCTCGATGCTGAAGGTATCAAGAAAATCACCGAACTCACCGCCACACAAAACGTGCGCACCAACGAACTGGAACGCGACGAAGAGCTGGCGATTAAAAAGAAGAACGTGAGCACCATTGAAGCCATGCTTGAACTCGAACGCCAGCAGTCTGACGCCGAAGCGCGTCAACAACGAGAGATTCTCTCTATTCAGGCACGTGAAGAAGCTGAAACTAGAAAAATTCAGGAAGAAGAGCGACGCAAAGCCGAACAGACCCACATACAAGTGGTACAGGACTTGGCCGTACAAACTGAAAACCAGAAGCGTGAAGTGGAAGTGGCTGAACAAAACAGACAACGTGCGGTGGCCATTGAAGAAGAAAAAGTGACCCGAGCACGTGACCTGGAAGTTGTTTCGCGTGAACGCGAAGTGGCTGTTGAAGAAGTGCTGGCGCAGAAGGCCGTGGAAGTGGAGAAGAAGGAAATCGCCAACGTGATTCGCGAGCGCACCATGGTCGATAAAACCGTGGCGGTGGAAGAAGAACGCATTAACGAAGTACGCCAGGTTTCTGAAGCTGACCGTGCCAAGCAAGTACAGGTACTGGCAGCCGAAGCACAAGCTGAAGAAGACAAGGTGAAGGAGATCACTGCGGCCAAAGCACAGGAAGCTGCCGCTGCACACAAAGCCACCGAGATCACCACTCTGGCTGATGCCAGACTGGCTGAAGCCAATCGCGATGCCGATGCAAAGAAAATATTGGCAGAAGGTGTTAAAGCTGAAGAAGCCGCAGTTGGCTTATCGCAAGCCGAAGTCATGCGCGCTAAAGGTACCGCAGAAGCCTCAGCAACCACTGAAGTGGGTATGGCAACAGCCGATGTCACCAAGGCACAGTTCCAGGCGGAAGCCGCCGGTTTGACCGACAAGTTTGCTGCCATGGCCGAGATGACCGGTGAGACACGCCAGCATGAGGAGTATCGCATGGCGCTTGAAACAGCATTCAAAGAGGCGCTGGCATCCATGGAAGCCGGTAAAGAGATCGCCAAAGAGAACGCCGAGATACTTGCCATTGCCTTGCAAAAGGCACACATCGACATTGTTGGCGGTGAAGAGCACTTCTTCGATAACTTCGCCAAGTCGCTGTCTATCGGTAAAGCCGTTGATGGCCTGGCAGAGAAAAGCGATGTGGTGCAAATGCTGTTGGCAAAGGCTGCCTCCATGGGTAAGGAGCCCAACCCGGTTGGCCCCAGCAGCAATGGTTCTGGTGAGCTAGCCAACGCAAGCTAAACGTCGCTACACGTTTTTATTAAACGTGATTCAAGTGTTGCGACCCATGCCGTATTTGGGTCGCAACGCTGCAACGCCACAGCAAGGCTTCACAACGCCTGCTTTTAGTGACTCTCTTTAGTGATTGGTAAAGGTCTGAACAATGGAACAAGACAACCAAGCAAGCAGCACGGCAACTGAGGTTGCTTCAGGCTCAGCCAGCAGTGTGGTTGACCAGGCAGTAACCGAAGGCGGCTCTTACGACATTATTCATCAGCGACTGATCGAACAGGGTAACCAGCTCGATCAACAAATCGCTGCCTTGAATAAAGCACGCTCCGATGCTTTTGGTTCAACCGACTTACGTATTCTGGGTCGCTCACGTGTCCGTACTGAAAACAACTGCCTGGGACGCGACATTGTCCAGATTGGGCAGTACCTGATTTTCGGTTACAACGTTTTTATTGGTCTTAAGAAACACACCCACATTGAAGATGTGTTCTCTGTGTACACGCTCGAACAAGTCGAGGACAGCTTTACCCTGCACCCGGTCGACTTAAGCACAAGCTTTTTGGCCGACGCCAAATTCAAACACGACTTTGACGAGCTGTATCGCTATTACAAAGACACACGGTTGGTGCAGCTGGTAAGCAAAGACGGAAAATTACTGGCAGGGTTTCAGATTGGTGAGCGCCTGGATGATGTGCGTGTTTTTCAATGGTCGGTATCCCCGGATGGCAACACCGTTACCTACATAGACAATCGGGGCGAGCGGGAGCTAGAACTACCGGAGAAGCATGATTTTGAATGGACCGAAACCGCGCGTGAAGACATTGTGCAGGGTCGATTTCCGCACATCAATATTCTCGACATGGTGTTTGTTGAAACCATTGGTGGCGACTTAACGGTAAAAATCGAGAATAACTCCGAAACCGGTGAAGGTATTTTCAGCGAACCTGTCGATGAAGAAAACCAGTCTATAAACGATGCTCTGGTGGCCTACGCCAAGGTTGGCCATCTGTTATTGATTAAAGTATTGCCGTACAAAGAAGAACAGTGGCGATACTTGTTGTTC
>CALIMV010000253.1 GCA_938045275.1 uncultured Granulosicoccaceae bacterium | reverse complement strand
AGTACCGGTTATTTGCCTGATACAGCTGAATTGGCTAAAGCGTTAACACCCGATATAAGAGCTATTGCCATTGTCTCGCCAAATAATCCAACCGGTGCGGTTTACCCGGCTGCACTGATAAAATCTCTGTATGAGCTATGTGTATCACAGGGTATCTGGCTGATTCTGGATGAAACTTATCAGGAATTTTTACCTGAAGCACACGGCCAGGCACATGATTTATTTAGCGAAACTTTTGATAATCATTTGATCGTTGTATCGAGTTTTTCAAAATCCTACTGCATACCGGGTCATCGTCTGGGTGCGGTTGTAGCAGGCGCATCTACCATCGAACAGATGGCCAAAGTGATGGACAATCTGCAGATCTGTGCACCTCGAGCACCTCAAGCTGCATTAGCTCAATGCATGAGTGATTTGAAATCATGGCGAGCGGGCAACCGGTATGAGATCAATCGACGGGCAGCCGTACTATTATCGGCGATGTCACGGCTTTCAGAGTGGAAGCTTGATGCTATCGGTGCCTACTTTGCGTATGTGCAGCACCCTTGGCCTGAGCAATCGTCTCTGGTTGTTGCCGAACGACTCGCTCAAGAGCTCGGCGTTGTGACGCTGCCTGGTGATTTTTTTGGTACTGAACAACATCGTCATTTGCGTATAGCGTTTGCGAATGTTGAGTCGGAAGTTATAGCATCCTTGCCAGAGCGGTTATTGAAGCTCGATTAATCCTTTCAACTTTGAGCCGACTACTTGGTTGTCTGGTAAATGAATGAAAAACAATGGCTTTGTATCGAACTTATATTTGACCGTTATTAAATAAAAACGAGCACATTCGAACTATCTTAGTACGTAGCAAAGAGGCTAAACAAGTTTCATTACAATCACTAACAGCAATAGTAAAAGCGCGGCACTAATCAGCATTGCCCTTCCCAACTGTGCAGCATCTTCAGACTCCCTTTCTTTCAACTCAATTAACTTTGATAATTCCGATTCGTTTAATTCAGAACAATGAGGGCATTTATCATGTTGATTACTAAAGTAGCTCAAACTACAACGCTTGCATTGCTTAGAGGGGCCTTGCCGATACATCATTGCCCATTTCAGACCGAGAAGGCCCATATAGTCTTACTCCTTGCACACGCTGGCTATCGTACTAACTGTTAATGTTTTAACAGAAACGTTGTTGAAGCGTTTTAGAAAATTCCCCTGCAGGGAGCTTGCCTGCGATTCCGTGATCTGGTTTTACCTCAAAAGCTCAATCATTCTGTTTATGGTTCGCTGCGGATTGTCCGGTAGAAACAGCATTCTGTGTTGTCCACTCGAATTCTCTGAAAATACAGTAAACCCGTTGTTCGAAACCGACAGGGTGCCAGGCTGACCTACCTTGAAATATAGTTGCTCTGGCTCGATGGTTTGTATAACAGAGGTGAGATCCCAAGAGGCCATATTATAAAATTCGGCAGGTGGGTTAGGGTCTAACTCTCGGTGCCATGAGAGCACTCTGAACTCATAGGCGGCGCGTACCGGGTGAGAAGGTGTGAATATGTCGCGCACGCCTTCAGCGTAGGGATAGAATAATCGCGCACCTAAATCCCAGCTGGAAACGACCATGTCTACCGGCCAGTTACGAATCACGTTTTGAGCAGAGCCAAGGTCGTTGATAATATTAAATTCAGGAGTAGAGGAGCCGTTAAATTTACCGCCCATAAATCCGAGTATGTCGACGTTAGCCTCTATCAGTTCTCGGCCGGTTAATGATGAGCTGGAATCAGCTGCGCTGTTCATGAGTGCCGATACCGTTCCGGAAAACCCGGTTTGTATAATGATTACTGGTCTGCCCGCGGCGTTTGCCAGCACCTCGCGCATCAGCAAATGCCCATCCTGCAAAGGTGATAAATGAACATCGTGTGGGTAATTTACAGCGATCTGTGTGAAGCCATCGTTATTGGCTTGCGATGCGCTAACTGTGCCACCACGATAAATGCCAATTGGAATGGTTGGTCTGCCGTAAGTGGTGTTGATAACATCGATATAGCGGGCCGCCATGGCGGAGTCACGTGAAACGGTAACCGCTGCAATCTCTACTTTGCCCAGAGACGCATACCGATGCAGTAGCGCAAGTGCCAGTGCATCATCGATATCGGGCCCCATATCGGTATCGAAAATAACCAAAGGCTTTTGATTGCCATCAGGGTCATCGGATATTGCGTAATTGAAGTACCCGCCGTTGCAGGAAAGCCACTCCGAGCGTTTGTATCCTTCAGCACAACCATTCACTGAATCCCAAGAGCCAACCGAAAACGTTGAGGCGTTTTCACTTTCGTATTTAACACCATTGACTTCTATGTAATCCACAATAACGGCATTTGGCCAATTGCCACTGCTATGACCTACCTGCACGCTCTCAACAGGTGACGTTGACAGGTAGGTGTAACTCTGGTGTGAAGTGTTGGTAGACCAAGACGCCACTGGCGAACCGTTAACGGTAAGGTTGACGCTCTCCGTTCCCTGATTTCCTCTGGCCCGTACCTTGACGACATTGCCTGTTACGGGAAAGTCGAAGTACCCACCGTTGCAAGAAAGCCATTCCGAACGCTTGAATCCTTCAGCGCACCCGTTTACCGAATCCCAGGAGCCAACGGAAAAAGTGGACGCATCTTCACTTTCATATTTGATGCCGTTGACTTCGATAAAGTCGATGATAGCGGCGTTCGGCCAGCTGCCGCTGTTGTGCCCGATGCGAACCTGCTCGACGTTTTGTTCCGTGTTGTACGTAAACGTTGTGTAGCTGTTCTGCAAAGACCATGAGGTCACTTGAGCGCCATTGATGTCCAGGTAAATGTTTTCTGTTCCAACGTTACCCTTAGCGCGAACACTGATTGAATTAGATGCGTTTATCGATGATGCAAAAACCATCAGTGCTAGCACAGCTAGCGTTCGGTTGAATAGTGATTTGATTGAAACGTAACTTTTTGCATCCCCGCAATACGGTATACGAGACAAATGAAGATTCATGGTGGCAATCCCTTTAGTAATCCATTAACAACGTCGCAGGAGCGCGTGAACTACGGCTCTGGTGATTGATTGTGTTTTCCAGATGCGCTCTGTTATTGCTGTAACGTATCTAAATCCGTAAAGTTTGAAGGTCAGTATAACGATATGTCCCACGCTGTTCCAGAAGTGCAAAATCAGCTAAAAATTATGACCAAAATACAATGTTGCCTACCGCGTTGCTCGTGCCGTAGTGTGTTTTTTCAGTGTTTATCAAATCCAATTCAGCTATAGGCATGCGTGCTATTCATAAGTCCAGCACATCAGGATGAGATGTGATGCTTTGGCAGCCAGCAGCACTGAGCACTTCAGGCAAACAGGGCGCGTTGCGATTTAGTCAACCTGCGAAAAATACGGTGTTATCTGTTACCGGAAAGCCACACAATGATTCGAACTCAGCGTTTGCGGTATATTCATTGAGCAAGGGGGCAAGAAACTGACAGCACTAGGTGCTGTCCCAAATCTGGGTGAATGTCTGGAGAAGCGCGTCATCAGAAACTCACTTATAGTTCAGCTCAATGAACCACTCTATTTTCATTGGCGCGCCCACATGTATAGCGTGGGTTATCTTTACGAACGATAATTTAACTGAGCTTGAAAAAACAGATTCTGGTACCAAGTTCATAAAAGGAAAGCTTTCAAAAGTTTAATGGCGGCATTGATGAAAGGGCAAACGGGCAAGGTGTGCCACTAATGTCGGACGCGATGAACGAAGCGTTTAAACAACAAGCAGAACAATAAAATTGATCAGACGTACCTTAAGTCAAGACCACATTTCAAGTGCGCATGGCAGTTAGTCTGCCTTGGGTAGTGTTTCATCGTTCATGCTGGCGGCATCAATCGTCTGCTTAAGAACTTATCTTTAATGGATTCAAAATGAAAACTGATTCACCCAGCAAGCGCGGTACTGTAAGAAGATTTTTCAGTTCTTTTTTCCGTTCTCTATGGCGCGCACTCAAAGCCGTTGTCATTTTTTTGCATGGTATTGTCGCTGTACTGGTCATAGGCGCAATTATATTCGCGTTGGCAGGTCAACGCGGCCCAAAAATACCAGAGGGCGGTGCATTGCTGATAAATCCGGTGGGTGATTTGGTGGAGCAGCGTAGCGCTGTCGATGTTGATACTCTGTTATTTAACGATGGTCCGCCGCCAGAAGTTTTAGTCAAAGACATAGTTGATGCGTTGTCATTCGCCAAAGACGACAACAGAATAAAACTGGTTGTGCTCCAATTGCACGGTGTTCATCATGCTCAGCTTCCCAAGCTCAAAAGAATCGTCGCTGCTATAGTTGAATTTAAAACGTCCGGTAAAAAAGTCATCGCTGTCGGTGATCACTACAGTCAGTCGGAAATGTATATAGCTGCGAATGCTGATGAAGTGCTGATGAATCCTGAGGGCGAAGTTGCTCTGCACGGCATGTCTGTTTATCAACCGTACTTCAATAGTTTTCTTGAAAATCACGATGTCACTGTTAATGTATTCAAGGTGGGCAAATACAAATCTGCAGTCGATCCGTTTTTACGCGACAACATGTCAGATGAAGACCGGCTGGCTTGGACGGAAGTTCTGGACCCATTGTGGGACGCTTACACCAAAGATGTAGAGAACGCGCGAGGTATGGCATCAGGTAGCATTAACACCATACTTGAAAACGCACCTGAGAAAGTGCGCGAAGCTAAGGGTAACCTTGCCCATTTAGCATTAGAGGCAGGGCTGGTCGATCGGCTGATCACCGACAATGAACGGCGTGAATACCTCTCAGAGCTGACCAGAGAAGATGGAGAAGAAGAGAAAACTGCAGATGAGCCGGGCGCAGATGATCGAGAGGATGAAGAGAAACAGAAATTTCGTCGTGTTGCGTTCAATAATTATCTTCGTGACGTGCGACTACCGGTAGAACATAAAGACGACAAGGTCGCGGTCATTACGGCAGTCGGCAGCATTGTAAACGGTAATGCACCCCAAGGTGTTATTGGTGATAAATCACTGAATAAACTTATCAGGAAGGCCCGATTGGACGACGATGTAAAGGCCATTGTCCTAAGAATTGATTCGGGTGGTGGAAGCAAAACGGCTTCAGAAAAGATTCGTGTTGAACTGCAGGCAGCTCAGGATTCTGATATTCCAGTGGTGGCTTCGATGGGGTCAGTCGCTGCATCGGGGGGGTATTTTATAGCAGCATCTGCCGATGAAATCTGGGCCTTGCCAACCACCATTACCGGCTCTATTGGTATTTTTGGGCTGATGCCAAGCTTTGAGAAAACGCTAGCGAACTACGGTATTTACTCCGATGGTGTTGCAACTACACCCTTGGCCGGTGGCCCCAGCCCTCTGCGAGGTGTTACGCCTGTTTATGGCGAAGTGCTGCAAACAGTCATAGAGGCTGGCTATCAGCAATTCCTGACAACGGTAGCCAATGGACGCGGCATGGATGTGGACGCCGTTGATGAGGTTGCTCAGGGCCGAATCTGGACGGGGGAGAAAGCTCAGCAAATTGGCCTGGTAGACGAGCTGGGTGATCTGGATGAAGCGATCAACGCAGCAGCTCGTCTTGCTGATGTTGAAGATTACTCATTGTGGTTTGTAGAACCAGAATTATCCATTGAAGAAAAATTGTTGCGCAGATTTGCAGAGCATGCGCGCGCTGTTTTGCCGGAATTAAATAATAATCCTGTATCCAGGATTAAAAGTGTGGTCAACAAAGAGCTTGGTTTTTTAGAACAACTTAATGATCCTCATCATGCTTATGTGATTTGTGGGGGTTGCCCGGCGGTGCGATAGAACGCTGTTGGACCGTATGATTAAGTTTCTCCCTGTTAGGTATTTTTGTGTGGTGGCTTGGTGGAAATAGGTGGTTTGTACATCCTGTACTCCACCAGCATTAGTTGGCGTACCTTTATAAATCGGCAATCTAATCTATTAAACCACCCACTGGCAGACCGCTGGGCACGCTGACTGGGCGAGTCTGGTCGAATTGATCATCACTGAGCGCGTTGAGAAACTGCTCAATGTGGTTTGCACGCTGATTGTTGATATTGGGTAAATTTCGAAAGTCGGCATGGGATGCTTCAATAAGTTATACATAATTCATATAAAAGAATTCTTCCTAATTGATAGTTTTTATGAAACATGTGCTAGCACGCGGAATGTGTTTTGTCACTTTACGACTTATTTTTGTGGAAAGACCAATTGTACAACAGAA
>CALIMV010000252.1 GCA_938045275.1 uncultured Granulosicoccaceae bacterium | reverse complement strand
CACACCATTGATTAGACTTTCGAACGCTGATGGAACCTTGATAACTTGTGGGTTAAGACACTGTATGATGAATTGTGCTTGTTGAGTTTGTACGAGATACACTCTGTGTATTCGCCCTTGCATCGATTGCGTGAATTGGCTTAATGAATCAACCTCCACACCCCCTAATTGGCACAAGCTAAAAAGTTGTGCGTGCAGATCAGAAGTAACGGGTGTGTACATTGCTAATGGAGTTAATGGTTATATTAAGATTTGGCGGTTTAAACTAACGCTTGTCCTTGCATGTCAAACAGGTGTAAGTGTGTTGGGTCTAATGTTAATCCAACAGGCTGATCAGCTTGTAAAGATGTATTGCCGCTACTGCGAGCTAGAAGTTGACCAGCGCCTTCAACTTGAACATAAATAAAAGAATCTGAGCCTAGACGTTCCACGACTTCAACCGTTCCCTGCAAATGCCCCTTTCCGCTTGCTACTGGTTGAACATGTTCTGGTCGTATGCCCAAATGCCGGGCAGCGTCTTGTCCGGGTAGTTCAGGCAGGTCAATCGTGTTTTGAGCATGAGCAATGCTTAGTTGTCCCTGCTGAATGCGCACATCAATCAGATTCATCGTTGGAGAGCCAATGAATCGGGCTACGAATAAATTTGCTGGCGTCTCGTAGAGCTCCATTGGCGTACCGATTTGCTGCACAATTCCGTGATCTAACACAACGATTCGGTCCGCCAATGTCAGCGCTTCAACCTGGTCGTGTGTGACATAAACCATGGTAGTAGCCAGTCGCTTATGAAGTTTGGCAATCTCGAGTCGCATTTCCACGCGCAGGGCAGCGTCCAGGTTGGACAAAGGTTCATCAAATAAAAAAGCACTTGGATTGCGAACCATAGCGCGTCCCATCGCAACGCGCTGCCTCTGGCCACCTGACAATGTTCGTGGCAATCGTGCCAATAGTTTTTTTAATCCGAGAATGCCAGCCGCATCGCCAACCTGTGTTTGGCGTGCATCATTGTTCTTTCCCTGAATTTCCATTGAGAAGCCCATATTTCTGGCCACGTCCATATGCGGGTACAAGGCGTAGGACTGAAACACCATGGCAATATCCCTGGCTTTTGGGGGCAAATCATTCATGCGCTTGCCGTCCATGTAAATTTCGCCGGAGCTGATACTTTCTAATCCGGCAATCATTCGAAGTAATGTCGATTTGCCGCAACCAGATGGACCAACCAGGACAATAAATTCCCCTTCTTCAAATTCAAGGCTTATATCCTTGATCACCTCATCCTGCCCAAAACGCTTGAACAGGTGGTTGATACTAATTTGAGCCATCTTTGAATCCCGGTTTGAATTGTGAACCGAACACTTTGCAAATTACTGTGGAATGAGCGAGCGGATATATCATCCTTTAATTGCTCCAGCGGTGAGCCCTTTCACCAGATAGCGCTGTATGAATATAAAGAAAAGACAGCTTGGCACGAGAGCCAATATGCCCGCCGCCATCATCTGCCCCCAATCCACTGAAAATTTTGAAACAAACGTGAGTAGTCCGACAGGAAAGGTCATACTTGCGTTGGAATTAATAAGCATAAGAGCAAAGAGTAATTCACTCCAAGCAGCCGTGAAAATGAAGCCCAAGGTTGCGGCCAACCCCGGAAGGGTCAATGGAAGGATAACTTTACGAAGTGCTTGCAAGCGGGTGCATCCATCCATCATGGCAGCATCGTCCAGATCTTTAGGTATTCCGTCAAAAAACGATTGCATTAGAAACGTGGCAAACGGAACATTGAATGCGGTATAGACCACTATTAAACTTGTGAGTGTATTTAGCAATCCAAGCCCTGCGACAATCTTGTAGATTGGCGCAATGATCATCAACAATGGGAACATTTGTGTTATTAGCAACAGGATTACCACCAGCGTTTTGCCACGAAATTGGAAACGGGAAAATGCATACCCGGCAGCCGCTGCAATGACGGTGGTGATAGCGGCAGTACCCAGTGATACATACACACTGTTCTTGAAGTACACCATAAAATCAGAATAAAAAATAACTTGCCGAAAGTTATCAAGCGTTGTGAATTTGGGCCACAGTGCCGTTCCCTCTGTGTAGATAAGTTTTTCTGGTGTTATGGCAATTTTAAATAACCAATACAGCGGGAACAACGCGAATAGAACATAACCCAGTACGGCAAGATATCGTCCTGTTGTCAGAAGGCCTTTCATTGTTCAACCAGCTTTAGCGACTGACGCATTCGCAGCAACACTGCGGCGTACATCAACAACAAAATGAGCAGTACCACAGCGATGGCAGATGCATAACCGAAGTCGAGTTTTCGAAAGGCCGTCGTGAAAATATAGGTGGACAATATCTGTGTCGAATTGGCTGGCCCGCCGCCAGTCATAACAAAGATAAGATCAGCAAAATTGGCGACCCATATTGCACGCAGCATTACAGTGATCATGATCATGGGGGCCAAAAACGGCAACGTGATTTTGACAAAGCATTGCCAGCTATTTGCACCGTCTATGGCTGCTGCTTCATAAAGATCGCGTGGAATGGATTGAAGTGCCGCTAACAAGGTTATGGCAAAAAAGGGTATACCAAACCAAACGTTTGCAATGATAGGCCCCCATAATGCGGTGTTCGGATCAGACAAGATATTGTATGGCTCACTGAGAATGCCCAATGCCGCCATCCAATGTGGCAATGGGCCAATCACTGGGTTGAATAACCATGTCCAGGTCAGTGCTGATAGAAAAGTGGGAACTGCCCACGGCAAGAAAACCAAAGCTTGCACAAGCCGTCTGCCATAGAACCCATGGTTAAGTAATAATGCCAAACCCAGGCCAAGGAAAAACTGCAGGAAAACAGAGGCAATCGTCCAGTACGCTGTGTTTTTTAGTGATTTCCAGAATTTTGCATCGTCTTGTAAATTGCGAAAATTTTCCAATCCTATCCAGCCCGAATCAAACGGGTTCATTAACGAGATGGCCTGGAACGAATAGGAGATGCCGATGACCAACGGCACCAGCATAACCAGTGCAATTAGAATAAGTGTGGGTGACAGATAGATCCAAGGCTCTGCCAACGCAACAAGACTGCTGCGCATTGATCTGGCTGACGGTGCAGCGTTGTCCGGTTTCGGTTGCAATCCAACAGAGTTGGTCATAGTAAGAGTATGAGAATGCAGCAGATCTGAGGGACAGACCAGCAGCAAGTATTGCGCTGCTGGTCTTGGCCTAATCGCGTCTCAGAACAGTATCTGATAACGAACCGTAACTTCTCAGGATGCGCTACTGGCTGCTCTTCCATTTAGCGTATTCATCGGTCAGAAAATCAGCCCATTCTTTGGCTATATCCTCGGCGCTACGCTCACCCAGCAAAGCCTCTTGAGAGCTTTCCAGCGCAATTGAATCAGCGAAAAATCCGAATTTCTCCAGATAAGTTGGCATGATCGTAGGTACATATTCCGGGCTATTCAGTTCTGTAAACCAACCTGCAAACTGCTCCGTTTGAAAGTACGGGTCTTGGTCAGCACCTTCATGTATTGGAATAACACCAACACGTTGTGCCCAGGTCTTGTTGCTATCGGGTGAGGAAAGGTGAGCAACAAGTCCCCAGGATTCGTCAGCGTGCTCGGTAGCCTTGAACACTGACCAACCTGCATAGCCTATGGTTGGGAATGCCTTACCACCCGGCCCTACAGGCATAGGTGCAACAGCGAAATCTTCTGAACCCATGCGCTCTGCGACAGCGATGAGTGCGTCAGGATCTTGGTCCAGGAATGCGCACGTCCCCGAATAGAACCCAGCTACAATTTCATTGAATCCCCAACTTACAGAATCCTTTGGCGCATAGCCATTTTGATACATATCAATAAGAAACTGTATGCCTTCGATTGAACCAGGTTCATCCAGACGACTTTTACCATCTTCAGTAAAAAATTCATTAGTGCCATTCATGGTGGCGGCAAACATGATCCAGCCATTGAGCCCACCGGGTCCACCGCGCAGACAGTAACCAGATTTACCCGGTATCTCAGAGACTTTCTTTGATGCTTCCATAAACTCAGCCATGGTAGAAGGCGGGCCATCAACACCAGCTTCCGCCAGTAATTTTTTGTTGTAGAACATAGCTCGCAGGTAGAAACCATACGGAATTGTGTACATGGTGCCTCCTGCATAGCGGCCCATATCTAACGTCTTTTGCGTCAGAGTAGAACCGTGTTCCCACCCTTTGACACCATCCTCCAAAGACATCAGCATATCGTTGCCGGCGTACAAAGCTAACCAACGATCTGGCATTTCCACTACATCAGGTATATCGCCGCCTGCAACCATAGTGGCAAATTTTTCAAAAGCCTGACCCCACGGTAGCGATACGATCTCAACAGTCACGCCGGGGTTGGCAGCTTCGTATTCGGCCACCATGCCCTTGAGCGTTTCTGTGCGTTCAGGACTTGTAATAACCTCCACCAACTTAAGTGTGGTGTCTGCCCGTGCAATACCACTGCCTATTCCCATACCCACGGTCAGCAATAAAATCAGTGGTAAAACGGTATTTGCGATAAATTTTTTCATCTAGTCAATCTCCTTGTTTTACTTATACAGATGGATTTTGCTGTTGTTTTCCATGCTTACTGCATCGCCTTTGTTATGGCATTATTCAAGTCGTCCCATAAGTCATCGACGCCCTCCAGGCCAACGCTAAAACGCACCAAGTTCTCTGGCACACCAAAACGCTGCATGGAGTTTTCTGCCTCGGCTTGCGCCAGGGCTACTCGAGCCGGCAATGCCAAGCTCTCGAATCCACCCCAGCTTACACCTAATTTAAACAACGTCAGTGCATTGCAAAAGGTGCGGATATCTATCGATGGTGCAAATTGCACCGAGAATAACCCTGATCGACCCGAAATATTCGAAGCAGGATCGACAGTCACTGTATTCACACGCTCTATGGCAGGCAGCGTTAAGAGCCGCTCGATCAGCGTGTTGGCTGATTGCTCGTGCCGCTGCATACGTGGTACGAGCGTGCGTAACCCACGAGTCAGTAGAAACGCTTCAAACGGGGCGAGCTTTGCGCCCAGTAATGGCAACGTTAAATCTCTAATGCGATGTATTATTTCATTGCTAGAAACAACCACCCCTGCAACTGTATCTGAGTGTCCTGATATGTATTTGGAAGCGCTATGCAGTGAAACGTCGATACCGTGCTCTAAGGGTCGTTGAAAAACAGGCGTGGCCCATGAGTTGTCGATGACGGTAGTCACACCATGACGTTTCGCATGGCTTGCAACCGTAGCAAGATTCATTGTTTCAAACATCAGGCTATTGGGGCTTTCCAAATATGCAACGGCTACGCCTTTCAGCAATTCAGGATTATTTTCAAATTCATCAGGCGAGTGATAACTGGTGTCAACTCCAAAGGGTCGTAGAATGCGTTCAAACAAACGATAAGCATCAGGGTATACATGTTTGACGCAGACGATTTTATCGCCCGGTTTCACTAGCGCGAGCATCGTCGCTGCGACTCCGCCCATTCCAGATGCAAATGCTACGGCCGCTTCAGCGCCCTCAGCCCTACTCATGGTTGACTCAAACGCCGCTACGGTTGGATTTTGAACACGCGTGTAAATAGCGTTGGTAGTGCGGCCAGCCATACGATCTTCGAATGCCTCATAACTATCGAAAGTAAATAGTGAGGATTGAACGATAGGTGGTGTTATCGACCCATTTTCTCCATCGAAAGCTTCGCTGAATAGTGTCGAAAGTTTATCCGCCAGGCCACTATCATTTTTACCTGTCATGTCTTTTTTAAATGACATTGATAATCTTCTTGGCTTCATCGCCTGGTACTTGAGCGATGTGCGACATAGGATGAATGTTGATGTCCGTATCTGCGCTGATCACTGCATCGGGGCGATCAGCAACCTGCAAGCTTGATAGTTCAATCATGGCAACTCAGTGTACTGATCACCGATTTATTCACCGATTTATTCACCGATTTATTCACCGATTTATTCAGCAACTTATTCAATGATGGAATGACGTATGGATGCAACAAGTCTAGCGTCGACATTGTGAGTGCCTGCTTAGATGTTTTTCTATCGCAGTCGGTCGGAGCGGATTTGCTAATCACAGGCATACACTCTTAGGTTGAACCATTAATATCAGATTGTTTGATAAAGATCAAACTGGCTGACCAGGTACCTAAGTACAACTCTCCCCTGCACTGCATCATCAGTATTGGGATTGTCTTTACTGATCTTTAAATTGTTCAGACATTGACGGCTATGCGAATGAGAACGAAACTACCCGAGTTTTGAAAGCCTTAAAAGAAAGTAAACCCAAACTTAACCAGCTTTACTTTCTTTTAAGGCTATCAACACGCTGGCGAAAACGCAGATCCATACGGTGACGCCGCTGGCGTGGACCGACGTATTGGCATCGGCGGCAAGTACCATGTACTGCCAGAGTTGCGCCAGCGACAAATCACCTACAGGCACTATCTGGGCTGGCAAGCCAGGTATGATCATACGATAGTAGAGATAGTGTAGTTGTGGCACCAAAGCCAGGGCGATAGCGCACTGTATTAATGCTAAAACTATGCAACACACAATCATGAACCAGCGCGCTACGTGCTTGTGTAACCATTTACACACAATGTAGCTTGTTACTACACAGGCGATGAAAAGCATCAATACAAGTGCACTGGTTATAAGGACAAGACCAACGCGCTGATACACCGACAATGTAAACAATGAATCACCCGGATAACCTCTGGCAATAGCCAGCCATAGCCCGGGGTGGGTGATAATCGTCGCTGTCAGACAAATAAAGAATAGCCGAATAAGGGCAAAGGGTGCGAGCGAATGCATTCCTGATAGGTAGCCAGCTATACCGCTGGCTCTAATTTCTTTGCGTCATTATGCTGAACTGGTTAGTTCGCAATCTAAGGTGAAGACAGAGTGGCGACGCCCAGACCAACCGAAAATTTCTCACACCAGATATACACTTCATTGTAGTCAGCAGCATTAATGGATGCAGGTACCTGATAAGTCTGCTCTCCCGAATTACTGCGTAGTGGCTCAATTAATGTGGCAGGGTCGTATTCTCCATCTTTACCCAATGCAACCTTAGGGTCCGGTGCGCCGTCAAAACTGAAGTTGGCAGCCAGTACAATCTGGACTCCATCGGCTCCACTGACAACAGACACATCACCTGTTGTTACATGATTACTTAAACCGGTGAATGTACCTGAGCGGGAATGGCCATCGGCAAAAACCAAACTGCTTGTCAACAGCACAACCGCTGCCGCCACCGATGCCAATACACCGGCTATCGAGCTGAAGATTCTCGTGTTTTTCATTAGTCTACCTCTTTACATAAGCTCATTAATAAAAGCTTGTTATTAGGATTGTAGATGCTTCCACAACATGAAAGCGTATTCATAGCGAGCTAACTAAACGCCTTGGTTCTGATACACCGGTACGCGACCCAGCTTGCAGCTACACGTCTACATGGTTTGTTTTTCCTGAACATATAATTCAGGAACTTCATCGATTACGCTAAATTTTATTTCAGCTAATGACAACGTTTAACTTAAACAACGAGACCATAGACATTCTCATCGACGAGTTGGTTCCCACGGCTTTCTGACTTTTGCGAACAAGACGAGTAACTTGGTTACCACGGTGGTCATCATCACATTACAATCGCCCCGAAATGCGCTAACGTCACCGTTACCAGGACCGAAGTGTGAATGACGCCTTGTATGCGAACGCTATCAGATGGATGAGTCAACGCAAGTAAGAGTCAGTGCAGCAATTTAAAACCAGTCACAGCCATAGACAGT
>CALIMV010000251.1 GCA_938045275.1 uncultured Granulosicoccaceae bacterium | reverse complement strand
CTGACACCAGGCTCACCATCCCCATCTGGATCGACATCGCACAAGTCACCGATTTTATCGGAGTCCATATCGACCTGATTAGGATTGGCTAACTGCGGACAGTTATCAACTGCGTCAACAATTTGGTCGCCATCTTCATCGGATGGCGTCAAAGTCACACTAACAACATTAGACAAAGCACCGGACGGGTCTTGGGCGCGATAACTAAACGAGTCTGCAGAGCTCAATAAATCTCCTGCTTGATACGACACTACATTGCCATCGACCACAAGTGCATTGCCCTGCTCTGACTTATCGGATTCTAAAACAATAGTCAGATCGTTGTTGTTATCGTCGGTATCGTTGTCGTTGGACAACACATCCAGATCAACTGCTGTATTTGCGACACTGATAACAAACTCGTCCGGTTTTGCCTGCGGAGCAATATTATCGACGGGCATTTCATTGTCGTCAGACACTTCAACCACTACCGAAATACTCGATGAGAGCATACCGTTGTCGGTTGCTGTCAATTTAATGGTAGCTTCACCAGTTTTTTTAGCATCGATTATCAGCATACCGGAAGACGAAGTATAACTGCCAGAGGCTACGGTTGAATCGGTGGAGTCGGTTGTAATTTCAACGGATTCGATTTCTTCATCTTGCACATTCAATGCTAAAGAGAAGCTATCCCCAAGGTTCAGATTAAGTGGGTCACTAACCGGGCCATCGAAGCTTAATTGAGGAGGATTATTAACCTGCGTTGATGCTGATACAGTCACAGTAAAGGTTTGAATCGCTGTAGCATTATTGTTATCAGTCGCTGTTATCTCAATGACACTATTGCCATCATCCAACAGACTTAACGGACTTAATGTGTAAGAGCCATTACCGTTTGAACTAACACCCACCCGCGATGGCATTGATGAAGTCACCTCCAACTCAACAGGACCCTCGTCATCTTCTGCTGTCACTACGAAGTCAAAGTCAGGTCCGTCCAACAACAGGTTCTGGTTACCCGGGTTTGTCGATGTGATTCTTGGTGGGGCATCTACAGTGGGCTCTAAAACATTGACTTCAAAGGTTTGCGTTGACTCAAGCGTGCCATCGCTTGCGGTAATTTTAATCTCCGCTTTACCTTTACCGACAAATTTTAGAGAATAGGTAGGTGCGTTGGTTGAATTTACGGTGACTGCATCGGTATTCGACGATTTAACAGTAATGGTCGGTACGTCTGTGTCGTCGGTAGCCGTGACCGTAAACTTTACCTGCTCTCCGCCTACACTTGTAGTGATATCCGACGGAACAGATGAAGTTATCTCAGGCGCTTCGTTGGGTGGAGCATCGCGCATAATGGTCAACTTGTTGCAATTCCAATTACGCGTGTCATCTTCTGCATCCTCCGGTATACCGTCTGCATCCACAAGGCAATAGCGCACTACTATTGGGTCTTCCGTTTTGTCGAACTGAATAGTTTCCTCTGTTGTTGATGACAAGTTTGCCGGACGTACGTTGTCGACAAATTCCCCTTGCGACCCTCCTTCAATTTGATAGCGCCAAGCGGCTAATCTATCGCCATCCATAAAACCACCAAGCGACACATCCGCGCTGGTCGCATCAAATGGTACAGAAGTGGGCACCGTCATTTTGAGACTGCCCACTTTGTTGATGTCGACATGACAACCGGAGCAGTCAAACGTCTTATCACCTGATTGAGTAGTGTATTGCAGAGATTGTGTTTCCCATGCATTCTTCGAGGCAAAGGCCTGAGTAGATGCCAACGAAAACAGAGTGATAACCAGTACACAAAAATACCTGAATGTATTAATGCGTAAAAACGAAAGACAAGAAATTTCCCTATTCAAATACATAAAACGACTACCTTAAAATTGCTACTCACTTAAATTTCTATTCATTTGCCAGGCAAAAGTTGTTACTCAAGTCCGAAATTGCCGAACTACACTGCAGAAATTAGGTGCTGGGCGTTGTCTACACAACTGCATTCACCTTGATAACATAGACCCCAACTATGCTCCATCACCTTAATTGGTTATTCGGTTGTCATTGACTACTATCCGTTTTATTTACCGATGGGGTCAATAACTTATTCAGATGACACAGATCACAGAAATTCGATTAGCCGGAATGCGATTGCTTGTAAAACAGGCATGACATACACACAATTACCTGTACCAGTGGAAACGCCAACCGATTTGACAAAATTTGTACTGTCAACTGCAGGTCTGAGTATCCTGTTTGTACACACCAAGACATCAACCCTAGCGCCTACCGTTTTGCACTAACAGATTCATTCAAACATCGCACAACCCATATACTATCGATATGTTGAAGAATGTTGCGGTAATACCGGCGTGGCTGATGGGAATATTTACTGCATTATGTTGCATTCATCTATGCTAATCATCAGCAGGCCAATTGCGGTTGCTGTGATTAAGGGTTATTGCGGAAATAATCTAGCCGCAAATAACCATGATGATGTGATCAATCTGGGAAGAAACACGTTGAATGTCGGAGTTTCAGCTATTTCAGAAAACAACCCCAAGAAAATCGATACAAGTGGCAGAGTATTTTTCTGGCAATCTTTTCTGACAAACATCAAAGCATGCAGTTATGCAGAAAAGTTCGTTTTAAGAGTGGTTAGTACACACGCGCTCGCGTTTCCACGTTCGTAACGACAAAACAAAGAAAGCGATACGCGTGTATTGCTTAGTTTAACGCCACACCGACGTTTTCCTGTATTTGATAACACTTGGGATAACAAATAGGCTGACGAGTACTAGGTAAATTGACAACGCCATTCTTGAGTCCAATCCGTACACATTAAATGCAAAAACTGTTATTAACCCGGCAACAAGAGACGCCATGGCAATTGCTCGTCCCAATCGCCAACTTCGTCTTTTCAACGGCGCCGACATGGGCCTGAATGGATTGAACGTACCGGATGTAAATACAAAAATGGCATAGCAAAGCGGAATAAGCAACATGAATTGCTCTAACATTGAACCTCCAAATTGAGTTTTTAATCTCGAAGAGAAACGGTATTTCCCACAACGACGAGAAGCACTCGCGAAACGAAGGGCTCCGACACACCGGGGATACTAATTTTCCCGTAGTACTAATATACCCCCTAATACGTATGAATGGACATGTCAATTTGGGTAGTTATGTTATTCGTATGTTGCTCGAATCAAAAGCCAATGTAGTGAGCTTCATTGATAGTTGCCAACGTAAATAACTTGACACTCTGGCATACTAGAAACTTATTGAAACAAAATTTTCTAACGCATACATTGGCACAGATTGACTGATTGGTTAACTATTTACTGTATACATTGTTACGGAGCAAACGCATGAATGTATGCGCCCACAAATCTAGGGTTTTGTGCTGTCAACTCATATTATTGTGCGTTGCACTGAGTCTCAGCTCATGTGCAGACAGGGCCGCACTTCGAGACAAAGAACGAGCACATTACGATAATGTGGAAAGCGAACTAATCAGTGAGCAAGAAGCGAAAAATAGACGCCTTCGTGAAGAATATCGAGTTACCCTGAATAAGCAGCAATCAAACTCAGAAGAATTACCTGACACTGAACAAATTACTACTAACGAGAGCTTGATGACCGGCGACGAAGTGCGCAATGCAGATCAATCATCAACGAGCAATGCAAATACAGAACAAAATGCCAGAATCAATGATTCCTTAACAGACGGCAGCGAACCAGAAACAGTTGAGTCACAAGCTACAAAGCAAGCACCCGACTTGTCAGCACCGGTGGTAACACAGATAGTTGTTGGCCAGTCTTCAGAAGAAGATAAAACACAAAATTGGAGCCGACAAAACTACCCTAGCCCGATCGACGGCTCACCACTTTGTGCAATCGTTTCAATACCCGTAGCAGTTCAGAACGGCGAGCTGGCCACACAAGTTGGCATTATTATCAGCAACGACACCGTGTTTCTTCGCACAGATGCTACTTTCGATACAGAAGCACTGGATACAGGCTTCCAGATTGATGCCGGCTTCCCTATTCCGTTTGATCGTTACCTGAACGAGCTTACAGCGGTTGTTGATGAAAACTATGGCATCGTTTTAAGCGGTATGAAAAATGGCACTACCTTGTCAGTTTCATTTTCGTACAAGCCACAACTGTCAACCGCCGATACGCATGTAGTTGAGCTGACGCTGGATGATTTCAATAAGGCGTGGTTGGGAATGGATCAATGTGTTGTTCAACCGGATGGTTAGTTTCTTCACACAATTAGTCATTTAGATAGCTATCTCGGCCTCGATAATCCACAGCTCTGGCTTTTATTAGAAAATGAAGCCCTGTGATAACAAATCCGGTAATTTTTCCGCCGAAACATTGCCGGAATCTGACACCGTAGATGTGCACATTTACTGTCCAATGCTGCTGGTTGTGCTCTAATACTAATATCAGTACTTCCAACACGAATTATATCTATGAAAAATAGCTTTCGTTCCTTCACCCCTCTATTCATGGCTGTCACTTTGCTCTCAGCCGGGCTTACATCTTGTGCGACGGTGTTAAATCGAGAGCAACCCTCCATTGCGCATATACATATTGGCCATGCCATCACAGGTTGGCCATTCGCGCCAAAGAAACAAGGATTGTTGGTAGTAGCAGAACTATCAGCTATTACAGCCGCAACAACCGGCGAGCTGATGTTGAAAGCGGCTCGGGAAGGTAACATGGAGCGAGCGAAAAAATTTTTAGTAGAAACATCAAATGCCGTAGACCCTGGGTTTCTTGATGAAACAAAATCTGAGGAATATGGCTTGCGCAAAGCAGCATCAGAAGCCATTACACACCTTCAATTAGCCAGCGACATGGACGACGCCAGTGCCAATGTTCAGAGGACTGTTACCAACACAACTATCAAGGCAATTGATTTGGTTGATCGATCTGATGAATTGCTCGCCTACCTTGATGCAGGCTCCAAAGCGCAATCTATTGAGGAAATGGAGATCATAGCTGAAGAAATTGTACGCTCATTGAAAGCCATTGCTGGCGGCCCTGATGTTCAAAGTAGCTATAGTCTATTTAATTTTCGTGAAGATATAGAAGCTATGGTCGCAAGAGAAGATCCACCCTATCAAACCGTAGACTCATACTATCTGTTTAACCTTGTCAGGCTTCCAGACGGTCAGTGGGGATTCGCATCGCGAAACGGTCGTGGTTCAGCTGGCTTGGGGTACTAATAGTATATGCTAAATATTTTCCGTACTGCTGCTCTGCCCGGCTCCTTACTTTTAATGTTGGCGACGCACCCCAGCGATGCATTGGCACAGTCAATTGATGACTGCATGGCTGCAGAACATGCTGAGGCACTCACACTGTGTCAAAACATCCTTGACAATGGTAGCCGTAATGCTGATGTTTATTGGAAACTCTCCTCGGCTTTATACCAGAATGGGCAACAAGCTAAAGCGGGACGCACTTTGGTAGAAGCACTTAGACTGCATCCGGGAAATACTAAACTACTGAAGCTTCAAGACATTATTTCATCCGCTACAACCGAGCAGGAAATGCTCGAACGTGCGGCTGAATTAAACCAACGATCTTACGATCAGGGTGCATTGAAAATATCGTGCTTGACTAAATCCGGAGTAGAAGGCATATCGGCTTGCAAACGACGCCTGGAGCTGACTGATGATGATGGCGACAACATGCGCGCAAGACTGAGTGAACTTGAGAGTCAACAAAAACCAGAGGCCGTTGCGACATCACCAGACAAAGAGCTTCCTGAAGAAATAGACGACTCATCAGAACCGACCAGTAAACCGGAAAAAATAATTGCGGCGACAGAAACCAACCCTGATGTTTCCAATGACGCCGAAACTCAAGCCGCCGAAGAGCGAAAAATTGCCTATAAAAACTTGGTTACACAAGTGCAGGCAACCTTGAACGACTTGGGGTTCCCAACGGGTACTCCAGACGGTTTCCCGGGCAGCAAAACGCGTCAGGCACTCAGTGACTTTTACACCGTTCTGGATGAACCGGCCAGTAAATCCATTACTGAATTTACCTTGGGGCAGCTAAATTTACAAAAAAGCAAGCTCGCCAACGCAAACCAACTAGTTAAAGAAAGCGAGGAAGCCCTCATACAAAGCGACATTGATTTGGCTAGAGAAAAGTTGGCAGAAGCAAAGGCTATCAGTCAATTATTGAAAGTGCCGGAGGAGTTGGAGCGTGCATTGCGAGAGCTACCGTCCAACAACCTGGCAAGCACCACTGTCGATGTACCAGTGAAAACCGAACCGAAATTTGGTGAGCTCACCGAACTAGATTCACCAATTATTGTCCCTTCCACAAACACAGAGATTGGAACAGAGATTGGAACAGAGATTGGATCAGAAATTGGAACGGAGATTGGAACTGAGGCTGGAACTGAGATAGTAACCAGTATCAAAACTGATACTGAAATCAACGTTGCACCGTCTGATCAGTTTGTTGACCTGATGAACAAGATCAATACCTTGCACGGAAAAATCAAACGAGTCGAGGAAGATCAACTACGTCGCTTGGATCAGGTGAGAAATGTTTTATAGAATGTTATTCAAATTATACTGTCTACTGTTGCTGCCCATTCTTACCGTCCACGGGTTACAGTAAACTAAATCGGGTACGAGACTGTACTTAACTCAAATTAATCACAATATGAAATGTCATGGCTGGCCGCAAGTTAATTTAACGGGTACAACTTGCCTACCACCACTACCACTAATTGTGAGCGAGCCTGACAACGAAACATCGCTAAATGTAGCTGGACACGTAGCCCGAATAGAAACTTTAGTGTCCGATAGAGGTTCAAGCGATCCTTCAAACCTGTCGCTAGACTGACAAGCTCCGCTAGCTGCTACATCAATACAAAGCCAATTGCTGTCACTGGCGACGGAGTAGTTCATGTCGACGTTGCCAACGTTGGCAAAAGATAAAACATCTACTGCTACTTGCTGCTCACCTCGCACAATAAGGTCGAAGGCCTGTGGTTGAACGTCGCCTAATTTAGGACCAAAACATATCAGGGACACATCGATAACTTCGTTTCCTCCATCGCTGGTAATACTGAGTTTGCCAGTCCGACTACCAATAAAGTCGGTACACTGAGCCACCACAACCACCTGTGATGAAGTATTAGGCGCAATGAGTCCGGACGCTGGATCAACAGACAGCCAGCTGCTATCACTGACAATTTGATAGCTTAGCTCGGCATCGCCAGAATTTGATAAAACGAATTCAGAGGAAGCAGGTTTTGGGCTGGTTTGGTCAAGTGACAAAGTGGGTACAACGCTATCTAATATTGGTGCAAAAAGCACGCTACAGTCCAATGTAACCCGTACAATGGCATCACCACCATTGCTAGTAATGTTCAACGTACCCGTTAGCGTTTCCTGATTTGATCCACACGCACCGGTAATCCCAACAGTCTCTCTTGTATTCGGCTGCACTGTTCCCTCTGCAGACTGCGTTGTTAGCCAACGGCTATCGCTTGAGATCTTATAATTCAAGTCGGCTGTTCCGGTGTTTGAAAACGACAGGTCACGTTGCGCGGACTCGCCTGCAAAAGCCGACATATCAAGCGGGTTGGGTGTAACGCGTGTCAGTACAGCGGTAGGTACCGGCTCGCAAGTCAGTGTGACCGATACGCTGGCATCCCCACCATTGCTGGTAATTTTCAGCTCACCCTCACGATCGCCGGTGAAATCGCCACACTGTGCAACCACAGACTCTGTTGTGCTACGACCGGCTGCGATAATACCTGGCTCTGTACTGACCGTTAGCCAGGAACTATCGCTGGACACAGTATACGTTAGTAACGCATTGCCTGAATTGGTCATGCTGATTGTGGACTTGGTTTCGTCACCGCTTTGCGCCGTCAGCACTAGCCTGGGCGTGACTTCAGACAATTCTGCTGCAGGCGCCGCAGAGCAAGTCAGTGTAACGGGTACGCTCGCATTCCCGCCGTTACTGGTAATACTGAGCACGCCATTACGGTTTCCGGCTGTGTTAGCACACTGCGCTGCCACAGACACTGATGTAGAACCATCGACCTCAATGGATCCAGTCTCTGTACCAACGGTTAGCCATGGGCTAT
Organism: uncultured Granulosicoccaceae bacterium; assembly: GCA_938045275.1. Classification (GTDB taxonomy): domain Bacteria; phylum Pseudomonadota; class Gammaproteobacteria; order Granulosicoccales; family Granulosicoccaceae; genus Granulosicoccus. The sequence goes on along the minus strand of CALIMV010000251.1, from coordinate 21,101 downwards.
TGCTGGACACCGTATAGTTCAGTAATGCATTGCCAGAATTAGACATACTGATCGCTGATGTTGCGCTTTCCCCGGTTTGCGCCGTCAGCGATAGTCTGGGCGTAACGCCAGACAAATCTGCTGCCGGCGCTAAAGAGCAAGTCAGTGTAACGGGTACGCTCGCATTCCCGCCGTTACTGGAAATACTGAGCACGCCGTTACGATTTCCAGCAGTGTTAGCACACTGCGCTGCCACAGACACTGATGTAGAACCATCGGCCTCAATAGAACCAGTCTCTGTACCAACGGTTAGCCATGGGCTATCGCTGGACACCGAATAGTTCAGCGGTGCATTACCAGAATTAGCCATACTGATAGTCGATGAAGCACTTTGCCCGGTTTGCGCCGTTAGCGATAAGCTCGTCGTGACCCCAGACAAATCAGCAGCAGGCGTTGCAGAGCAAGTCAGTGTAATGGGTACGCTAGCATTCCCTCCGTTACTGGAAATACTGAGCACGCCATTACGGTCTCCGGCGGCACTCGCACACCGCGCCGACACAGACACAGATGTAGAACCATCTGCCTCGATAGAGCCAGTTTCCGTACCAACGGATAGCCATGGGCTATCGCTGGAAACCGTGTAGTTCAGCAATGCATTACCAGCATTGGACATACTGATTGTCGATGTTGCGCTTTGTCCGGTTTGAGCCGTTAGCGATAAGCTGGCTGTAACACCAGAAAGAGTTGCGGTAGGCTCTGTAGTGCAAGTCAGTGCGATCGCTACCGTAGCACTCCCGCCATTGCTGGTAATACTGAGCATGCCTGTGCGATCACCACCTTCGGTGCACTGTGCTACGACAGGCACCGTCGCAGAATTGTCAGCCTGGATAGTCCCAGCCGCCGTTTCCACAGTTAGCCATGGGCTATCGCTGAACACCTCATAATTCAACACAGCCGATCCAGTGTTAGACATACTGATGGAAGATGTTGCGTCCTGCCCGTTTTGTGCCGTCAATGTTAAGTCGGACGTGACGTTCGCCAGTACAGCTGCTGATGCAGCCGCACAAGTTTGGGTTACCGGCACTGTGACAACACCACCATTGGTGTCTATACTCAATGTTGCCGAGCGCGATGTTTCGGTTGATCCACAAACAGCACTGATCGCAATTCGCTGGGTCAAGCCCGGTTGTAACTGACCTTCGGAATCTTGTACGTTTACCCAATTACTGTCGCTAACCACACTGAAATTCAACGCGGTGTTACCGGAATTTGAAAATGATAAGTCGCGTTGCACCGATTGCCCCAGCTCGGCAGACAAATCCAGCGAATCCGGTCGCACATTACTCAGCTCTGCGCCTTCGCACGCAAGCGACACATTAACAGTATCTGTTCCGCCGTTACTGTCAATGCTGATCTTGGCGTTGCGAGTACCAACAAAGTTGTTGCATCGAGCTTCTATCGCAACCGTTGCAGTGGTATTTGCGCCAATTGACCCTACCGACTGCCCAACCAGCAACCACGCGCTATCGCTAACTACTTCATAGGTCAGCGTGGCTTCACCAGAATTTGTCAGGTTAATTGCAGAATCTATACTCTCACCACTTTGCACAGCTAACAATAAATCTGGTGAAACATCTGACAAAATGGGTAAAGACGCCTCTTTACAATTTTGTGTAACCTGTAAAGTAGCGCTTCCACCCGCACTTTCGATGGTCAGTTCATTCGGCCGCGTAGTTACCCCCGTTGCACATAAGGCATTTACCGAAACAACAGCGTTAGATTCAGGAGGAATCGTACCGCTAGCAGGTGAAGCGGCTAACCAGTCGTCCTCAACGCTTACCGTGTAGGCGAGAGGTGTAGAGCCGGTGTTTTGAACAACAAACGAACTTGTCGCCTGTGCACCAAATTGCGAGTTGAGATTTAAAGATTGTTGCCTCACTATCAATACGGTCGCTGGTGATTCGCAATCCAAAATCACATCCACAGTTGCGTTACCACCATCGCTTTCAATAGTTAAAACACCCGACCGCAATTCCTGCGATAATCCACACGCTGCGCTAACCTCGACACTCTCTGCCATACCTGGCTGAACTACGCTGCCGGTTCCAGGCGTGGTAAGCCATTCCACACTACTATTGATCGAGTAAGTAAGATCCGTGTTACCGGTATTTCTGAACGCCAAGGTTGTTGTTGTGGTACTTGAAGTTTGCGTGTTCAATGTCAACTCGGGTGGCACTGCGCTTAATAGCGGTGCAACGACATTCTCACAACTCAACTGCACTGGAACGGATGTAACCAATCCGTTCGATAGAAATTCTATTGTACCGGCGAAGTCACCTTCCAATTCCTCGCAGCTGTAGGACACATTGAGTTCCAACGATTCCAGCGCCGGAATTTCTCCTGCCGCCGGTTCGAGCGTCAACCACAGGCTGTCGCTTGTTGCAGTAAATGATCGATTCGAATTGCCAGCATCACTGAGTACGATTGTTTCGACTCCAACACCGTCAGTCAGCGCTCTCAAATTCAAGCTAACAGGCACCGCAACCAACGACTGGATGTCATTCATAACAGACCCAAACGGATCGGTGTCAGCTAAGCTCTCTTCCAAATTCGTGATGGTATCGCCGTCGGAATCAAACCCGGCATAGTCCGGCGCACCGTCTACCTTGGAAAACTCCCCTGTTGACGAAAAATCATACGCAAACTCCACCCGCCCACTAGTGCTAAACCCATTAAATACCCTAGTTATTCGAACTAAATCAAGACGCTGTGCACCCGGCTCAAACCACGTCATTGATAAAGTAAAAGGTGTGTTAAGTGGCACATTAATGCCCAGCTGCCAATACGCATCACTTTCAGATGCCGTGGGGCCGACCACTTGCCGGGATTCGAACGGTTCTCCGGCGTCAGTGTAACTAAGGATGACTTCGACTGATAAAATATCAAAGTCTATTGAGCGCGCACTTCTTAGAATGTTCGGAGCAGACAATTTTACTGACGATTGTCCATCAAAAACAATTTCGCCCGATGCTGGCACAGGATCATTGGCTACATCGCACGACTGAGTGCAAAGCAACAGTACAATGTAAATCCATACTCGAAAGGTCTGTTTCATTACATCAGTGTCCTACTGAACAGAACGGGTGGTTCTTTGCATCATAAACTACACAATCTGAACGCGAAACGGTAATTTTGGCTTTATTCGGTTTCGCATAAGGCATTGTTACGGGTAAACCTGAAATGTATTACTCATAAATAGAGCCAAACGACGCTGACTATCGTAGGTTCATTACCGAATTTAAATACTTGTTCGGTAATAATCACTACTTCGACAGATACAACTTGGGTATGCTTATTCAGAGTTTTGATTCGTTTTATATTGGCAAAAGCCTACCAGAGACCAACGCCTTTGCACTATTTCGTATGGGTGATTGCTAAATAGCCTAGGCTGAGATAGCTTCTGCACAAACCACCTAAACCGGCCGCTATAGGGAATGCCAATGAGCAGGAAAATCATTAACACATTGGCTACAGGCTCGTACCGTTCTCATGTCTTTTCGTCGATCGATGGCACATCGCAGAATCTACGTTTTGCAACACTATTTTCTGCCAAGTTATACTTTCGTATTGTCGCCCTGCTACTTCTGCATTCAATTTCGAATCTGTCCCTTGCACAAACGCTGGTCATTGATATAAACGTTGTCGGCTTAAACGAAAATCAATCCAGGGCTACAACCCAAGTTAATCAAGCATGTGAATCGCTGGCCGGTGACACAAGTGCACAGGCAATTGAATTGCAAGAGGTTTGTGATTTAGTCAATTCACTGGACGTAAACAACGTAGAAGAGTCGAACTTGCTGCAAGAGATAGCCGATGCCTTAGCACCAGAAGAGGCATTTGCGCTAAACGACTCTCTTTCAGTTATTTCAGACTATCAGACAACCAATGTGCTCGCCAGACTAAATTCATTAAGAAATCCGTTATTGAGAAACAGCGCTTTTAATGGTGACGCCGCACAACAAGAACAGCAATTGTCCTTAAATTCAAACCGGTTAAACTTCGGTCAAGTAGGTGGAGGGGCTTCTGCTGATCTGGTTGCACCTATTGGTGTATTCATAAATGGTCATGTATCCAGTGGGGAGTTTGATGGTGGTCAATTACAACAGGATGCAGATATCGCCGCAAATAGTTTTACAATCGGCGGCGACTACCGATTTAATGAAAAAGTGGTCGCTGGCATTGGCGCTGGTTTTGTACAAGACGCAGTAAACTTTACATCGGTAGCCGGTGGCGCTGAGTCCGACGGATTTAACCTTTCGGCTTTCGCGACCTGGTACGAAACAGATCAAGGGTATCTTGATGTAGTTTTAGATTTTGGCCGCTCAGACTATACCCTCGAACGCTCTATAACGATTTTCGCGAACAACCCACTTACTGCCACCTCAACCCCTACTGCTTTATCCACGTCATTTACGGTCAGTGGTGGCCGAAATTTCAAACCATTTGGATTCGATCTCGGTGGGTATTTCCGCCTCTCCTATACCGGAGCAACAATCGATGCGTATTCAGAGTCACTTAAAGTTCAACAACCTGGCTTTGCTGCACTGTATCGAGTAGATGATCAAACAGTAGTATCGACGGAAATGGTGTTGGGGCTAAGTTTGTCAAAAGCAATTAGTTTGAATAACGCCGTATTGCTGCCGCTGCTTCGCATCGAATACGTCACAGAGAATGATCGAAAAAAGGATGCGATAAAAGCAACGCTAATCTCTACTGGAACTACTGCAGAATATCTCGGTGAAGACAGAGATGTCGGATTCTCCACCCTGGGGCTGGGCGCCAGTGCCATATTTCGAGGTGGGCGAAGTGCCTATGCCTATTACGAAACGCACCTACAACACGACGTGATTTCACAACACTGGCTAAAAACCGGCATCAGACTAGAATTTTAGTCGTGTCAGATCAGCTACCATTCCCGGCAATCTGTGGTTTAGCATTAACACCAGGTGCCATATGAATCAGTCAGACGAAACGATCACAGTAGCCAGGCGCGCCGAACCAAACCTGCAAGAAAAAAATAGCCTACCCAGCATTCCCGGATACACCATTCATTCTGTACTGGGAACAGGTGGCTTTGCTACTGTTTATCTTGCCACACAGGTTAGTCTGAATCGCAGTGTTGCTTTAAAGGTCATGAACCCGAACTATGCGATTGATAAAGATTTATGCGAGCGATTTATTCGAGAAGGCCATGATTTAGCTGTTGTCAGCGAGCACGTTAATATCGTCACAGTTTACGACGTAGGCTCGTACGAAAATTTATACTATATTGCGATGCAATACTTACCGGGCCCTACTCTTAAAGAATTAATAAACTCAGAAAAACCTTATCAACACCCTTTGTACATTATAAGCAGAGTAGCTGAAGCACTTTCATTTGCCCATGAGAAGGGATACGTACATCGAGATATTAAGCCGGCAAATATTTTATTTAATGCACAGGGAGAGGCAGTACTTTCCGATTTTGGCATTGCAAAAACAAATAACAGGAATGAACAATTAACTCATATGGGGCAACTGGTTGGTACAGATAGTTATATGAGTCCAGAGCAGGCACTAATGTCTGAAAACCTCGACGGCCGTTCAGACATCTATAGCCTTGGTGTTGTATTCTACGAAACTCTGACACGAAACCGTCCTTATAAAACCACAAAGAATGACTCCGTTTTGTCACAACATGTGCATGCACCCGTACCCACGTTGCCAGAGAGTGAAGCTGTACATCAACATTTAATTGATCGAATGATGGCAAAGGATGCGGCTGATCGCTACGCATCTGCCAATGAACTTTTAGACGACATTCAACGGCGCTATTTTTCGCAACCACTCAAACCACTTCGAATACAAAAGTACCCACGATGGCAAACAATGACTATCGTTATTCTTTGTGTTTCAATTCTGGCGCTTATGGCCAGCTTCTTCTTTTTGCCGTCCGGGAATAATACCCTTGATAAACAATCCATCAGCGCGCAGAATCAAGCCACGATTAAAGAATCGTTGGAGCTTGCAGAGATCAACGAATTAAGCGGACGCATAGATTCACCACCAGGTTCAAACGCCATTGAGTTGTATGAGTTAGTACTTCAATTAGATTCAAACAACCAACAGGCTCTTGATGCATTGAAGCGTCTAGGCAAACGATAATGCAGTACAAGTGCTCATTATCTGATTCAACAGAATGCAGTTAGGAATCATAATAGATCTGGACTGAAAAATAACAATACCAAACTTATCTTAGCCGCATCTTTGCCGCATCTTAGCCGTAATTGTTCAGTGGAATTTATATAATCAGGACTAATCCAATTAATTGGAAATGGAAACCATAACTGAAAAAACCAAACCGGCCCCGCATTCAACAAGCTATCGATGGATGCTGCTTAGCTGTGCATCGGTCGTCGCACTATCAGCCTGTGCGACATCGCAAGAAAAATGGGCGTCTGTACCAACCAATACCGACGACTTGATGATAGTTGATTGCCTGCTACCGCCACAAGTCAGGCAGTTGGGTACAAAAATGGTATTCCTTACATCCAGACAACCAATCAAAACTTCGGCTTCAGAGTGTGGCATTAGAGGTGGTGAGTTTGTTGCATTCGACCGGGCTGACGCCAGCACGTCTTTAAAAGTCTGGTTACCACAGGCAGAGAGCGGTGACCCTCAGGCTCAAACCTATGTTGGGGAAATTTTCGAAAAAGGCCTGGGTACAGAGGCAGATTATCAAGTCGCCGCCCAGTGGTACCAAAAAGCCGCAGATCAGAACTATTCCCGAGCCAAGATAAACCTGGGTTACTTGTATGAGTCAGGGCTCGGAGTAGCACAAGATTTACCCAAGGCCATGAACTTGTATCGCCAAGCCAGTGGCATTGAAGATGGCACGCTTGAATACGTATCTACTCTGGAATTCGCCAAGCGCGAAACAGCCAAATTAAATGAAGCAGAGCTCAGATCACAAGTGAGTGAATTGGTCCAACAGCTAGAAGACACTGAATCTCGTTATCGCACGGCACAGGCACAGATTAAAAACGAACAAGCGGCATTAAAAGCGCTAGAAGAACAAGCTGAAAGCAAACGTCGCGAAATTACTACAAGCTATCGAAACAATCAATCTGGCACCACACCACAGAGTGTACAAGCCCTTCTAGACTTGGACGTCGTTCGCGACGAACTCGCTACTGAAATGTCGAAAAACGATGATCTGAATCAACAACTAAAAGCCAGCCGAGCAGAGATTGCAACATTAAAGACCAATCTGGCAGCTGACAAACAGCAAAACAAAACACCCAATTCAGCGTTACAAGCGCTGGGAAATGCACAAGAACGCGAAATAGAACTAACAAATCAGTTGGCGCAGAAAGCTAAGTCGTTAAGTGCTTTGCAAGATCGGCAGGCAACACTCGAACAACAGTACCAACAAAGCATTGACAAACTACAATCTGATCTCGATCTTTCATCTTCTGTACAAGTGCGTGTGGCACTTCGACTAGTAGATGCAGAGAAAACCAATGAGTCCATACAATCTGAAAACGAACAATTACGTACACGCCTACGAGAACAGAACGCAGAGGTAGAGAACCGGGAACAGGAACAGCAGAGGCTAGTTGCAAAAGTCGCCGCTCTGGGTTTATCTGAGCGTACAAGTCAAGCTGAGAAACGTGCTGCAGAGGCAGCAACCCGTGCCGCTAATGCGGAATTAGATCTCGCCCGCTTTGAACAATCGCGCTTGGTAACCAAATTGGTGGAAGCACAGTTAAATACGGCCAGTCCTAATGCAGCTGAACAACTTGCTGTTCTGGAAAAGCAGCTTGCTAACCAGCAAGGTATTGTCGACAATCGTCAATTACAGGCAGCTGTGTTCGAACAGAGTATTACCGAAACTCAAGCACAAGCCAACACAATTTCTGCAGAAAATGTCGCTCAAGTCGTGCCAGTTGGCCCCACAATTGAAATTATTGAACCACCGGTACTCATTACCCGAGGTCCTGGCGAAATTATTACCAGCGCCGACGGAACAATTGATCTAGTGGGTCGAGTAACTCCCGTCGATAGCCTGTTAACGTTTGCCATTAATGGCAAACGACAAAGTGTTAACGATGCGGGCATATTCAACTACAGATCAACTCAGGTTGCAGACAGTATTGAATTAACAGCAGTCGATGACAATGGTGAACGAGCCAGTGTGAAATTCTCAGTTACGCAGCGCAACACCGGATTAGCTTCAAATACAGTTGCAAGCCCCTCCCCTGTGGGCCCGACGCAGTACCCCGATATTGATTTTGGGCGCTATCACGCCATCATAATTGGCAATAACAAATACGATGAACTGAGTGATTTAAGAACCCCAGAAGCTGACGCGAAAATGATCGATAAGTTGCTACGTGAGCAATATGGATTTACAACTCAGTTGCTTATCAATGCCAACAAGCTGGACATTCTTACGGCTTTGAATTCAGCGAAAGAAATGTTAACCGAAGAGGATAACTTAATTGTCTACTATGCCGGTCATGGACAACTTGAACCAAATGGTGATCGAGGCTATTGGCTGCCAGTAGACGCCACAATAGATAATACCGATCAATGGATATCCAATACAGTAGTAACCAATTATCTTGACAGCATAACCGCCAAACAAATCATGGTAGTAGCAGATTCCTGTTTCTCTGGAACACTAACAAAAGCCTCAATACCCAGGATGCAAAAAGCCATACCTGATGCCTTGCGCAAACAATGGCTTACCCTTATGGCAAAGCGAAAAGTAAGAACTGTTTTAAGCTCCGGTGGTGTGAAGCCAGTTTATGATGGCATGGCTCAGCACTCATTGTTTGCCAAAGCATTTATCGAGCAATTGTCGCGTAACCAAGGCGTCCTGGAAGGACATCGACTCTACTCTGATATTCGTGAAGACGTTCAGCAATCAGCGATAGAACTTGGAGTCGATCAAGTACCGCAATACGCTGCAGTAAAATACGCCGGGCATGAGGTTGGCGAATTTCTGTTTGTGTCGCAATAGTTTTGTGCGAAAGCGGTAACAGCAGCAATCTACTGTTTATCTTGAGAGTCTGGTTTTATCACCAAATCTGTTTCCTTCTCCATATATTCTTCCATCGCTTCACTCGGCTTCCGTGTTAAAGGTAGATAGCTGGAAGATGACTGTGAGGTATGATCAACGCTGCTGGAGACACGACGAGCACGGAAGCGCCAAATCACAATGCCAAAAAGCAAAGCCAAGCATACAGCCAGCAAAATCAATCTAATTAAAGGAAAACTACCAAAAGTGGACGATTTATGAGTGTCAGCAGCGTTGGGCTGCTCAGGAGTAGCTTCAGGAGTAGCTTCAGGAGTAGCTTCAGGGCTGGCTTCAGGGCTTACAGCCGATATAGTTGATTCAGCGACAAACCCATCGGACAAATTCAACTCTCCATAGTTGCGAGCAGGAATATTCAACAGGCTTAACAGTTCTGGAGCAACTTTTACATCCGATGCGCTGCTGATAATGCTGTGATTGTCAGACTTAGCAAAAAGATCTTTAATTTCTTGAATACTGCTTTCACTACCCGACTGGGTTTGCCTGATCACCAAACTTACGGCAATATTGCTTTGCGCGGCCTGTGGTAACAGTACTTGCTCCAGCCATTCACTAAACTGGGCTCTCGGGTCATCAGACTTTGTGTCTATTACACCGCGTGAAAACACAATCAAATTAGCACCGCCCAAGGGTTCGAAAGCATCAATTGCCCTTTCAATTCCAACAGCCAAGTTACTGGTTGAACGAACAGAAACTGGCGCGTCGGTCATTGATTGATGCAACGCTTCGATTTGTTGCTTGTCAAGCTGCTCAGGGCTGACAAAACCTCTCACGGTATCGTCGAACAAAGTCAAACCTATAGCGTGAGTTTCAGGTGAAGTGTTTATCTTTTCACTGATAACATCGAAAGCTGTATTTTTATCGCTTGCGCTAAGAGATACATCAACAGCGAATATCGTGTGTGTTGAGGTATCAGCAAATAGTTCAGAGCCATAAAAAAGAAAAGATAATACTATTAACAAACTGTATTTAGACAATCATCCGTCCCCTGTATCATGCTTGATGTGAGCTGCTATTTAGCTAACTACCTGCGATAAGTCTTGCAACACTTCGAGCTTTTTATCGCCTGAAACCGTGGTGCGATGCAGATCTCGTGCTTGTGTATAGTCGTAGCGCCGCGCTCTGTGCATGGTAACGCGGTTATCCCACATCACCAAGTCCCATCGCTTCCAATGATGTGAAAACACGAACTCTTGCCGCGTTGCATGCTCGGTAAGATCGCGTATAAAAAGACGAGCTTCCGGAACCGGCCAATCAAGAATGGTTCCAATATGTGAAGATAAGAACAATGAGTAGGCTTGTGTAACGGGGTGCTTACGTATCAGCGGTTGATGCACCGGAGCCCATTTGCATAACTCCTCGGCGCTAAAATCATCAAAGCCCAGAAAGCCACGCGAATAAATCTGGCTATGCTCACAGACTAGATCAATGCATTCATTTTGCGTTATCTTGTCCAATGTTGACCAAGCGGCTCGCATGTCAGCAAATTCAGTGTGTCCGCCAGAATCCGGCACCACTCTCGCCGATAGTAAGGAGTATTTTGCGGGCACTGCTTTAAATGAGCTGTCTGAATGCCATAACATATTGCCTAGTCCAAACAATCGCGCACGATCATCGCGGGCTCGAACTACACCATTTCTATCGAGATTGGATATATCATTAATGTCCAAACCCAGCCGACGATCGCCACTTTGATTAATATCACCAGTGGCTCTTTCCATTTTCCCAAATCTGCTTGAGAACTCAAACTGTTGTTCGTCGTTTATTTCCTGATCTGGAAATATCAACACGGCATAGCGATCTATCGCTGCTTCCACAGCAAGTATGTCATCGTCTTTAGCATCTGGGATGCTTAAACCGGTAACTATTGCGCCAAATTCTCTCCCGGCATTGTAGGTTGCATTTTTCTTACTGGCAGCACACCCGTTATTCTTTGCAGCAGTAAGAGCAGAAATTTTTAGTGACATGATATATCTACGCCTTTTGCCTCACTTTAAACCCAAACACAAGTTTGCCGCAACGTACGACCATTCCGAAGATATTTACGCGTCTTTCCAAGTCCCATTACATGATCAAAAACAGAACCAATATCTATATAGGTATTGTTCGGAAACTGTTTGCTTAGTTGGTAAACAAGTATATTCGACAAAACGCCGGCGCAGAAAATGAACACTTCATCATTCACTTTATTTGATTTTATATGTTCAGTAATTTCGTTAAGCAAGCGCTGATGATCGTTAACCCAGGAATTTGGCCCACTACGAAAAGTAGTGTTGACATCAAACGGCAACTGACTTGTGTCCGCTTTATTGTGACAAATCATATTGACCGTTCTCTGCCCTATTGCAGTCGTAGTTTCTCGAGTAAATGTTGAGTAATTTGAATTAACAAATATATTCGCCCAGGTAAGCTGCTGTTCAGATTGCTCGGACTGATTTTTAAGTGCTAGAAACGCAGGAGTCCCCACGCAACACGGGCACGCAATGCCAACGTAATAATTCGATGACCGCCAGATTAACGATTGACGCAATAATTCTCTTTGTTGCTCATGTCGATTATCCCCAGGTATGTATTGATGTTCACCGTTATATTTTTGAGATAAGTCAATTGCCTCACCGTTGATAATGATCATTTCGCCATCACCAAACCGTACCAACGCAAAGTTTTCTTTTTCGATAAGGCGTGCATTGAACTGCATTAACTCGCCATGAAAACTCTTGCAAGAAGGATGTTCAACTTGAAATCGAGCTGTACTTTTTCCGAGCAAACGTTTCCAATTAATACCCATTAAACCCCACCGCTGTAACCATGATAATCAATTGCAGAACATAGACAGAGCCAGTACGCTTCTGACGAGCGAATCCATGTGTACTAGCTCAGTTACTACACTGGCTTCTAATTCGCTAATTCATGAACATAATGCCGCCAAAAAGTGCATTAGATACTTTGCCCAGGGTCGTGTATTTCCCGATAACGCTCAGGCCACATCGATTTGGGCAAGCCGCCACGTTCCTTTAACCATGGGTGGAGACTAACTGCTTTAGCTAAATTGGCCAGCGCCAGTTCTGTTTCGCCCAATCTACTATACACTTGAAACAGACCGGCTAAAGCGGCGAAATGGCTCGGCTCCATTGCGAGTGTAACTTCAAGATCAGCTTTTGATTCAACGAATTTTTCCCGCAGGAATCGTATAAACGCGCGTTGGTTATAGCCCTCAGCATAATCAGGTTCTGTCTCTATAAGTTTATCCAGAAGTGCCTCGGCAGCCTCAAAATCGTATGCCTCTCTGCGTTCGATTGCAGCGTCAAGTAGGCCACGAGCCTCTGGTGTAGGTGCCTGACTAAACCAGAGTTGCCAAATAGCGCCCTCAGCCAGCTGGCCATCCAGCTGTGTTGGTGCATTTGCCAAGGCATCGAATAAAGCGGCCTTTTTCTCAGCGCTTTGCTCAGTTTTCTCAATACCGAGCTCATCTACGGTTGGATCGTCCATTGCGTAGACGATAGATTGAAACAACGACGTTGCCAGCGCAGTTGTCAGAATTGTGATTAGAACGCGTCGTGAACATTGAATTAAAGGGTGTTTCATAATCTTAAATCCTGATTAGCTAACCATTGTTCGATATCCACTAGCACCTGTTGACGTCTTTCTGGTGTTTCGTTAAGCACTTCATGACGATAATCAGGGTAAAAACGTTCGGTTATCAACTGTTTTGGCGCGGAGTTTATAAAATCCCGAATTCCCTGTGCATCAACCACGAGGTCTTCGCCGGCGACGAGCATCAGCGTATTCACGTCAAGCTTATTTGCTTGTTCGATACACTGTTTCCCGGTTTCTACTAACCAGTTAACTATACTTGCCGACTTATAGCGATGATTCAATGGATCGCTGCGTGCCCTTTCCTGCTCCTGACCATCGTGTGTGAGGTAGTGTGCGTTATACGGTAGCTCTTGAGCAAAACGCGGAGCGATGATATTGAGTATAGCCAGTTTGACTTTGTTTCCGTTACTGATCAATGGCGCATACGCCGGTACCGATAGTAATAGTCCAGCAACTTTGACATTATGGTTGAACAGCATTGAAGTAGCCACCAGCCCACCGAGACTATGACCGAACAAATAAGGTATGGCACCGGTTTCGGACGTAAATGCCTCAAACTGTTCTGCAGCACACGTTTCAAGCTGCTGATTTGATTCCAGCACACCACGTTTGCCGGAACTTTGTCCGTGACCAGGGTGATCATGTGCGCCAACTTCATAACCAAGCTCAGTTAATCGAATTGCTAAACGCTCATAGCGACCCGCATGCTCACCAATACCGTGTAGCAGATAGACGCCGCGAGATTGACGTACTGCGTGGTTCTGAGGATGCCATCGGTAACGATGAATAGTGGTCGCCATGTATTGAAGTCAGAAATTGGGCATTATTAGTCGAATTATAGCCGCCTTCGCAACTATTGATTGCCAACTATTGCCAAACTTTGTCGTTAGTGGATAATCAATCAGTTAATCGTGATTGACATACAATGACAACAATTCAACCAATAACCAATTAGAGGAATTTTCATGGATATTTCTGGCAAGAAAGCGGTCGTGTTTGGCGGCACTTCGGGTATCGGCTTGGCCACATCCCAACAACTTGCAGCGCTTGGAGCCACAGTCGTTGCTATTAGCCGAGACCCATCCAAGGTAACAGACTTGCCAGCTGGCATTAGCACGCAAGCGTGTGATGTGTGTGATGGCGATGCTGTAGCGCAGCTACTAAGTCAATTAGCACCATACGACATTCTGATCAGTGCAGCCACCGGTGGTAGTCGTGCCATTGGCAAATTTGAAAGTATGGACATAGAGGGCTACAAGAGTTCGTTTGACAAGCTTTGGGGGTATGCCCACGTAGTGCGTTATGGCATTGAGCATTTATCAGATCATGGCGCAATCGTTCTTGTATCAGGTTCCCCGGCACGACGCTGCGGGCCGGGACAAGTTGCCCTCTCGTCTGTCGGTGGAGCCGTTGAAGCACTCTCTCGCGCTGTTGCCAAAGAAATTGCACCAAAACGCATCAACGTTATGTCTCCAGGGTTAATTGATACCCCAATGGTTCAGCTACAAGGAGAGGAGCGGGATGCGCACTACCAGCGCTTGACTGGCAATAACCTGATTGCCCGAGCAGGCACTCCGGATGAATGTGCCCAAGGGATTGTGTTCCTTGTTCAAAACGACTTTGTAACAGGTACTACACTCGATGTTGATGGTGGCATTTTGCTTTCATAGATTCTCTGTTCAAGAATCGCAATATTTAAAAAATCACTGCAATACTTGTTAATCATGGCTGTTTCGGAAGCGAGTGACATAATATGAAATTGAACTATGGCTGATTCTTCCGATCACAAAGTGCTCAACAATGTAGCCTCCGAAACAGCAACCGATTCGGCAACCAATCCACCAATGGATATTAGTGAGAATTTACCTGAATTCGCAGATTGGTTGCCGGAATTTATCTTGCCTTACTGGAATACGATTTCTCAATATCCAATAATCGGGGCCATTGTAATCACATCGATTTTCTTCTTGTTGGCGTTTGTGATACGTGAGCTCTTTGTACGAAGTATTGACAAAATAGCTGGCAGAACGAAAACCGAGCTTGATGACCGTGTGCTCATTGGTTTGAAGAAACCCGTATTCAACGTTGTTTTTTTGTTTGGTCTCACACTGGCCGTTCGTGCTGCGGCTCTGCCAGCCGGTACTGACTTTATTATAAAAGTACTGTTATCACTCATCATTGTTACTCTCATAAGATCAACGTTTTTTCTATCCAGCGAATTACTGGGTGCATTGGCTCGCAACCATCATCGTTTTTCTGCAATTGAGGAGCGGACTATGCCGCTGCTCGATATTATTGCCAAATTACTGATAATGCTAATTGGCAGCTATAGCTTGTTATTAGTGTGGGGAATTAATCCGGTAGGCTGGTTGGCATCTGCAGGGATAGTCGGACTTGCTGTTGGCTTTGCCGCCCAGGACACGCTAGCGAACCTATTCGCCGGATTTTTCATTCTGATTGACTCGCCGTATAAGTTGGGCGATTACGTTAACCTTGACAGTGGCGAACGCGGCATGATTACGCATATTGGTATGCGTAGCACACGAATGCTTACGCGCGACGATGTGGAAATCACTGTACCGAACTCAGTGATGGGCAACGCAAAAATTATTAATGAAAGTGGCGGCCCGCATGAAAAGATGCGCCTTCGCATAGCGATAGGTGTTGCCTACGGGTCAGATGTGCATCAAGTTGAGTCGTTGCTGCATAACATTGCAACAAATCACTCAGAAATATGCGACTATCCTGAGCCTCGCGTTCGTATGCGCGGATTCGGCGATTCTAGTCTTGATTTTGAACTTCTGGGTTGGATTATCGCGCCAGAACATAAAGGACGAATTTCACATGAAATCAACAAACAGGTTTATGACCTGCTGAATCAGGCGAAAATTGAAATACCCTATCCAAAACGCGATCTTTACATTAAAGAGATGCCCCGGTAATAGACTTACAGGAATCTTGAGTAAATAAAGCGGCTAACTTCAGGAACCAACTTTATGTCGGCGTTTCAAGAAAATTTGACACAACTGCGTCACGATATACACCGCAATCCGGAACTAGGTTTTCAGGAAAAGCGAACCAAAGCGCTGGTTAGTGCTCACTTAAAAGAACTTGGTATCGAAGTGCACGAAGGTGCCGGGGTAGTCGGTGTTCTAAAAGCTGGCAGTGGGAACCGCGCTATTTTGCTTAGAGCCGATATGGACGCTTTACCAATAAATGAAACCAGCATACACGACTACTCATCCAAAACACCCGGTGTAATGCACGCGTGCGGACATGATGGTCATACCACTATGTTACTTGGAGCGGCTGAGCTACTTGCCAAACAACCTGACTTTGACGGCACTGTCGTTTTTCTTTTTCAGCCAAATGAAGAACACGGACTGGGTGCACAAGCAATGATAAATGAAGGCGTACTGGATGATTTTCCGGTGCAGGAAGTTTATGCCATTCACAATTTGCCAGGCGCCCCACTGGGTCAATTGTCAACAAGGCCAGGTCAAATATGCGCAAGTGAAAGTCTGTTTGAAATTTCCATAGTTGGGCAAGGCGGACATGCGTCAATGCCGCACGTGGGCGTAGACGCTATTACTGTAGGTGCTGAGTTAATCTGTTCACTGCAAACTATAGTATCCCGAAAGCTTGCACCAGGGGCTGGAGCGGTGGTGTCCGTCACCGAATTCAAAACTGATGGACAACGTAATGTGCTACCCGGTTGTGCCACACTCAAAGGCGATGTTAGAGCTCGTCAGCCCGCTGATCGTGATGCTATTCGTCGTTTAATGCAGCAAATCGTTGACGGCGTTGCGGCTACCCACCAGGTACAAATCGACATGATCTTCAATACCGAGTTTATTGAAACGATTAATGCTGAAGCACCTACGCTTGCCGCTGTCGAAGTTGGTCAAGCCATCGGTATGGATACCATTGCTAATCGCCCAGCAATGAGCTTCTCCGAAGACTTCGCGCATTTTTGCGCCGCAGTACCAGGGTGTTTTTTGTTACTCGGCAACGGCGAATCGGGTTCTCACGCACAGCCGTTGCATGCGTCTGACTATGACTTCAACGACGAGCTTTTATCATTGGGTGCAAAGTACTGGGAAAACCTGGTTCATGCACGATTGCCTGCTCGTTAAAGTTACACGTCCCGCACCTTAAATTTGCAGATAAATTTACAGATAATGAGTAATTATCATTACCGATAGCGTGCCAACTCAACCAAGTTGGGATACCGACCAGTCGACAGTTTATGTGTTGGTTACCGACATTAGCTGTTTTGCCGTAAACAGTTTAGAGCCCCAAAACGCCAAACAATGTGACTATGGCATCACCTCATTGTATACTCTGTATACAGTTCAGAAACAGCACTCAGAGCAAGACCACGGCCGTGACTTGCCATTTCAATTATTGCAGATTCAATGCTGATCACTATTTGAACTAAACCGGTATGGATACCGTATTTTAAAGATAAAACCTGGGACAAGGTCTTATTGCTTTTATAAAAATTGAGCACAAAATGAAAGAAAACATTCAAACCAATTATTTTAAAATTTCAATGGCTTTGCTGATTTCATTATTGTGCTTAACAATGGCTCCGCACGTCAATGGGCAGGAAACAATTGCCAAAAAAGATTACGTTGAATCACCAATAAATCCGTTAGTTCGAAATATTTCTGAGTCACAACCCAATGCGTCACTAATTTATCCAGAAAAAATCATGACGGCTTTTGATTGGGCTCAACATAAAAATATAACTACTGTTCGGGAAAATCAGTCTTTAAGTTACTCTTTCGAGGTTATTCCAGGCACCACTGTCGAAGACTTTAATGTTGCGTTGCTCTGGAAATCGAAATCGACGAATCTTGATATTGATTTTGGCCATTGGAGCGATGAAACTAATTTCGTTTCCTTACGACAAAGTACCAGTAACACAGATCACGTAGAGAGTATTTATATTCCCCGCCTAACAACACCGGGCACGTATAGCATCATAGTGAGAAGCGAATCAACCACCAGTAAAGCCCCAAGCTTTGGCTCAATATTTAATTCAATGTTCAAAAAACGAAGCACACGGTTTCTAATTACGTGGGCCGGAGAATCCAGAGAAATTAAAGCCCTCAACTTACGAGCAAAGCTGCAAGGGCCGTACGATAACGAAACTGGCTTGATGAACGACAACTTACGAACACTGGATTTAATTCCTTCGATGGAACCGTACTTTTTGATGGCGTGGGGAGGTGACGGCGAAACAATTGACAAAACCGACCCAAATGGCGTGCTCACAGTCACAGGTAATGATGCCATCGTTGATTGGATTAAAGTGCAATTGTACGAATACACATTCGAAGGGTACGGTTATGTAGATTCCAGGTCAGCGTTATTGCAACGCGATGGCGACATTGTCGATATTAATGGTGGGCCTGTACAGTTTTGGAACCTTCCTCCAGGAAATGATCAATACTATGTCGCCATACAACACCGCAACCACACCACGATAATAACTGAGTTCCCACACCCCATAGGTGTTAACGAACCATTACTTGACTTTACTCTTTCCAGCACGATACTTTCCGAAGACAGCAGAAACCCTTCAAGAAACTTGCAAAATGGCGAATGGGTTATCTGGTCAGGCGATGTAATTAGAAATGGCACCATCGATGAGGACGACAGTGAGGCGGCACTGGAAGCACGTGGTCAAACCGGCTACCTATTTGAAGACGTCAATCTCGATGGAGTTTGTGACGTTGAAGACAGCAATATTATTTTAGCGAACCAAGGAAAATGGGACTGGGGTTGAGGTTGAGGGACTGGGGTTGAGGGAATTGTTTAATCACGTAATCCACTTTGCACCTGCATCAATATACAGCGCCGACTGAGCGAGCCGCAGTAAAAAGACATCATCCAGTTTCTTCCCAATCACACTTAAAGCAATAGCCCTTATTGCATTCTGCTCCTTACTAGCGAGCTTGATATTAACTTAAAATTAGCGCTCAATACCCTTGAGTGGTAGTCTGTATACGCAAACTTAATCGTTAAATAGCAGAGCCAGCTAGCGCTTATGAATAGCAGATTGTCCACTCAAGACTATGAGCAGATCAGTGCCGGGTTTGATGAAAATCCACTGCGATCTTTTTCGATCAATAAGCGCGTTTATACCGATCCACGGTTTCTGGCAATAGAGCAAGCGTCTGTGTTCAAATCGTGCTGGCATTTCGCCTGTCATGAAGAAAAACTGCGAAAACCCCACTCCTATTTTGTGTTAGAGATACATGGCCAAAGTATCCTTGTGACTCGAGATGCTAAAAACGAATTGCGGGCTTTTTACAACGTGTGCAAACACCGTGGTCATGAACTTATGCAGGGTGAAGGCAGTTTGAGCGTTATAACCTGCCCCTATCATGCGTGGACATACCATTTGGACGGAAAACTCCGAAGCGCAAGACGCTCCGAACACCTTGAGAATTTTAACGCAGAGAATATTTGTCTTGACAGCGTTCAAGTGGAAATATTTTGCCACTTGGTATTTATTAACCTGGATGCCAGTGCAAGCTCCTTAGCACAACAATCCGGCAATCTCGCTGAAGAAATCACGAACCATGCACCAGACTTAGGCGCACTCACCTATGCCCACAGTTTGCACTACAGAATCAACGCAAACTGGAAATCAGTTGTCGACAATTTTCTAGAATGCTACCACTGCCCTGTTGCTCATAAGGACTTTTGTTCACTGGTAGATATGTCTACCTATCAGGTTAAAACAAACGGTATTTATTCAAGCCACATGGCCAACGCCGGAACATCACAAAATAGCGCTTACTCAGTAGACAATGCCAGCGTCACCGTCCACGCTGTGTGGCACCTTTGGCCTAACACGGCATTAATGCGTTATCCCGGGCGCGGAAATTTTATGGTGTGGCGTTTCTATCCAGATGGTGCACACCATACCCGAGAAGTATTCGACTTCTTTTTCGAGTCTGACGAGCCTAACGAATCTGAAATCGAAGCCATTCGATATATAGACGATGTGTTGCAACCCGAGGATATCGCACTCGTTGAAAGTGTTCAGCGAGGAATGATGACCCCTGCATTTACACAAGGAAGATATCTGGTAGACCCGGAGAGTTCAGGAATGAGCGAACACGCGGTACATCATTTTCACAGCAATTTACTAAAATCGTACCGAAGTGTGACTGACATTGAATAAAGCACCAAAACCCAGTGCGGTCAAAGCTAATTATTTACAAAACCGGATAGCCGTTGTAACTGGTGGGGGTGGTGGCATCGGTCAATCCATCTGCCAACGTTTTGAGGCCGAAGGCGCGATAGTTTACTCAGTTGATATTAACCATACAAATTCTGCTGCCGGCCAGATACGCAAGGTGGATGTCACATCTGAGCAAAGCGTTAACACTTTCTTTGACGAAGTAACAGACGATCATGGTCAGCTACATATTCTGGTAAACGCCGCTGGCATAGAGATCGAGAAAACCATCGAAGAAACCACATTAGAAGAATGGAACCGCGTGATGTCAGTGAACTGCACCAGTATGTTCTTGACTAGCCGCAGAGCAGTAAAGCTAATGCGCAAAGCAGGTTCAGGGTCGATCATCAATTTCGGTTCCTACGATGGTTTCATCGCAGACCCCATGTTAGCCGCCTACTGCGCCAGCAAAGGCGCTGTGCACGCGTTAACTCGAGCCATGGCATGTGACCACGGGCCGGATAACATTCGTGTAAACGCCGTTTGTCCCGGTTATGTAGATACACCAATGCTGCAAAGTTTCTTTGGTTCAAGTGGCGATATCGATTCGCTAAAACAAGCTGTCAACGATGTTCACCCTATACGGCGCTACGGTCAACCTGAAGATATTGCCAATTTGGTGAACTGGTTAGCCGGTGATGAAGCACGTTATGCCAGCGGGCAACTTTGGGTTATCGATGGTGGGCTATCAGCCCAGGTACAGCAAATGAAACTCTAGGACTACTACTATGAAACCAGTTATTGCATCGCTGGACGGAAAGATTGCATTAGTAACCGGGGGCAGTCGTGGTATCGGTCGATGCATTGTTGACACGTTTTCATCGCAAGGGGCTCGAGTAATTACCTGCGGGCGTGGCAACAAACCGGATAATCTTTCAGAGCATTGCGAACAATGGATAACCTGCGATGTTGCCGATTCGGCGTCTGTTAACGACATGTTTGCTCAAATTAGTGACAACTTCGGCAAACTGTCCGTACTGGTCAACAACGCCGGAGTGCAAGTAGAGAAATCAGTACTCGAATCAACTGATGCCGACTGGGACCTCGTCATGGGTGTTAATGCCAGAGGGGTGTTTAATTGCTGTCGAGCGGCCATTCCACTCATGGCTCAAAACAACAACA
>CALIMV010000250.1 GCA_938045275.1 uncultured Granulosicoccaceae bacterium | reverse complement strand
GTTTCAGTGATTGCAGATGTGGAGTCAAATAACGGAGTGTTTGGTGGTAGCGCGTCGATGATGACTTTGTTCATGTTACTTGCTTTATGTTTGATCAGAACTGGCCGGTCCAGGAAGCTATGTCGAGTTTGCTGAGAACGTTGCTGCAATATCGATGTTCTTAGAGTTCCGATTATGATTGGTTAGGGATACGCAATGCGGGTGAGTTAGCTTGATGCGCCCACCCGCAGTTGGTTTCCAGCTTATAGTCAAATACTTGGAATGCACCGATGCACCGATGCACCGATGCACCTAGCCAGAGCTTGACCCTATGGGCGAGGTTCTGGTTTACTATTATCACTAAATTAGAGCGGTACGCGGCATTTTTAAGTGCCGTTTGTCAATAAACCGTATCCAATTTTTAATCTCATATCTAATCGAAAAGAGAACGTACGCCAATGAGCATCGCAGCCGTACCATTTCCTGAATCTCAGCCCGACGGGTACACATGGTTTGAAAACGAGCCGACATTTAACCCGGCTAAGCACCTTGCTTTAGCGAAGCCTGAGAAAATCAGGTATCTGGAGGAATTTGGTTACAGCCCAGACGAAATAAAATCGAAGGCTTCGCCGGTGGCTGTATCTTCACCTTTTCGTGTGCTTTCAGATGAAGGTGCGCAAGTGCTTCTTAACACTGCCAGATTGCTAAAGCAGCATGCAATTTCTTGCGAGCGAATAGAGAATATGGTTCGCGGTGGCTGTTACCGATCTCGCTTTTTACGCGATTTGTGCGTAGACCCTTCGTTAACGCAGCTCATGTGCGATATTTACGAAACCGATGTCGCACCTCACACCATGCCAGTGCATCTGGGTCACATGAATTTTTCACCAGATGATTTATCGAAAGCTGTTGACAAATGGCATCACGATACACTACCGCTTGACATAGTCATGATGGTCACTGATCCAAAAACGCTGGATGGTGGTCAGTTCGAGTATTTCGTGGGCACAAAAGCCGAGATGGCTGATTTGGCAGCGCAAGGGTTAACGCCACCAATCGACAGAGTCGAAGCACCTCCGTTTCACGGACCGGGCTATGGCATCGCCTTACATGGCGATATGGTCGTGCATCGAGGCGCGCCGCTCAATTCCGCTGGTGAGCGCATCAGTATGGTTAACGGATATGTATCAACTAACTGTGCGTTAGACGATCAACACAGGCATAAAGACTTAACGTTAGTTGATGATCCGGTTGTCTTGTATGCAGAATGGGCAAAGCACAGCGCTTGGCGGGCAAAAGAGCGCCTTGATGATCTTGTTAACAGTATGAATTTTAGTTCTGATAGCGATTCAATAGCTGATGAACTCGAGTTTGCTATCAGCGATGTGACCAAAACCATCGCAGAAATGCGGGATAAAAATAAACACGAAATGCATCACTATGAGAAGTCATAGTTATGAGAAGTCGTCGTCTACTGCACTCATTCACGCATCCATTGCTGCAACACCTTGATGGAGTGTTCTGATTTCACTCAGCAATTGGCATCAACTACCAACCGCGCTGGTACATAGCCTCGGCTGCTTAATCCAAGCTGTATTCGACTTAAAGATTTACTTGAAGCACAACAGGCGTTTATCGAAAAGCAACATGCGGGCAACATTGTTGTGACTATGAATTAAGCATTTATTCAGTCCAGGCTAGATAATGTTGAGTAACGCTTTTGAAAATTACCAAACTCTGCGTTTATCAATAAGATCTACCGTTAAAAAATCCGTATTGGCTTTCTGGAGGAAGGCTGAAATTTGAAGTGCTCGATGCCACCTTTGTAAAACTGGAAACCGATGCAGGCGTAGTCGGTTGGGGCGAGGGCACGCCGTGGCAGAGCTTGGTGTGACCTTTGAACAACCTGGGGAAACACTGGATGATATTGCGCAAATCAGAAAAGTTACAAGCTCACCTATCAGTGTTGATGAATCACTGGTGACTTTACAGGATGCCACCAGAATTGCGCGAGATGGCATTGCAGATGTATTTGGCATTAAGCTTAATCGTGTTGGAGGCTTGACCAAGGCACGTCGAATGCGAGATGTTGCTATAGCGCACGGGATACAGATGTTTGTTATGGCAACCGGTGGCTCAGTGTTGGCTGACACAGAAGCTGCACACTTTGCCCAGTCTGTGCCGGATGAATTTATAAAAGCGTGCTGGTCTTGTCAAGACATGCTTACACTCGATATTGCTCCTGGTAGTGGTCCTCGTTGTATTGAAGGATTTATAACTGTTGACAATTCACCGGGCCACGGCGTCTTGTCTGATGAAAATATATTGGGCAATCCTGTAGTTACGTATGAGTTATAAGCATATTAAATTCGGTTCTTCGGAATAAGACTATGACACAACAACAGTGGATAGAGCGTGCACAAGCCATACTACCAGCGGGTGGGCTCGGTAACTTTGATCCGGGCATCTTTATTCGTGAGGGTAAGGGGTCAAGGGTTTGGGATGAAAACGGTAAGGAATTTGTTGATTATTTAATTGGCTCTGGCCCAATGTTGCTGGGCCATGGCCATCCGGAAGTGTTGGATGCCGTTAACAGCCAATTGAGCAAGGGTATGACATTCTTTGCCAACAATAGCGCAAGTGTTGAACTGGCAGAAGAGATTTGTCGTGCTGTGCCGTGTGCAGAGCAAGTTCGTTACGTTACCTCCGGAGGCGAGGCCGACATGTATGCCCTACGTCTTGCAAGAGCATTCACGGGGCGAAATAAAATTTTAAAATTTGAAGGCGGCTATCACGGCATGTCTGCAGAGGCACAGATGAGCTTAGCCCCAAAAAAGCTGGCCAATTTTCCACAAGCCGTGCCAGACAGCGCTGGCATTCCGGATGGCGTTCGAGATGAAATGTTGATCGCGCCATTCAACGATATAGAAAGTGTTAAGGCGATACTCGATCAATACGAGAACGAAGTTGCAGCGATTATTGTCGAGCCCTTGCAAAGAGTTATCCCACCTCAACCAGGCTTTCTGCAGGCACTGCGTGATGAATGTACCAGCCGTTCTATTGTTTTAATATTCGATGAAATCGTCACAGGTTTCAGACTTAGCTACGGTGGCGCACAGGAGCGTTATGGCGTTATTCCTGATATTTGCACGTTAGGCAAAATCATCGGTGGCGGCTTTCCGCTGGCAGCAATCGTTGGCAAAAACACCATTATGGATCACTTTGATAATGCCAAAACAGGTGATCGATATTTAATGCAATTGGGCACACTGTCGGGTAACCCAGTGGCAGCGGTTGCCGGCTTAAAAACAATGGAAATTTTAAGACGCGATAATAACTATGAAAAACTGATTGACATAGGTCAACAACTGATGAACTTGATTAGCGAACAACTTGATAAAACAGGACATGCCTATCAATTGAGCGGTGATCCTACATTGTTCGACGTCGTGTTCACGGAGGTAAAGCAACTAGATTATCGTACAAGCATGACAGCTGATACGGAAAAAAATACGAAATTCAATAAAGCGCTGCGTGAACAAGGCATTTTTAAGTCACCAACAAAGCTTTATCCAAGTTTGGCAATAAACGATGATGATCTACAAATCACCCGTGATGCCTTGGAGTATGCTGTAGGCAAGCTGTAAGCGACTGTATATAAAGATTACCAAGTCACTACTATGCAGATATGCAGCATTGTGAATACACAATGCTACGAAATTGAATTTAGACTCAGTAATAGATCATGAAATCAAATTATCCAACACTTGTGCGCAGATATCTGGCTACGTTGATAGATTTCTTAGTGCCTTTAGGAATAGCGGCTTTAATCGGAAGGACTCTGTCACTTAATATTGAATTATCCAATGTCGCCAGCGCGTTAATCTTGTTGCTGCCATACTTAATCTATGAACCCCTAATGACAGCAACCTATGCCACTGTCGGACAACTTATATTCAAGTTTAGGGTAAGAAAACTCAACGAAACTAATCGAATTAATATT
>CALIMV010000249.1 GCA_938045275.1 uncultured Granulosicoccaceae bacterium | reverse complement strand
AACGTGTTCATTGATATGAGTGCAGTGCCTGATTACATTCCAGCAGCGCTATTTTCATCCGAACGCTGGGATCCAGAACCTGCGCCTGAAATGCATTGGATGCTGCCGGTAGAGCCAGGTAGGTATGAAGTCCGGCTCTATTTCTCCGAACTGTTCCCAACAACGCAGGGGGCGGGGCTTCGCGTATTCGATGTCGAAGTGGAAGATCAGGTTTTATCCGCTATTGACGTCTGGTCGGAAGTTGGTGCTAATGCCGCTTTGATGAAAACCGTTGAAGTTAACGCTGACAATGTATTGGATATTGTATTAAGGCACGGTACTCAGAATCCTTCCATCAAAGGGATTGAAGTTATTGCAGCAGACAACCCTGGCCCTCAAAACCTGGCACCCATAGTGGATGCAGGACAAGATACTGTAGCCAGACAGCGTCGACGCATCCGCCTGAATGGATCGGTGTCTGATGACGGACTGCCAGAGGGCAGCGCTTTGCAATCACAGTGGCGAGTTATCGCTGGACCTGACATCCCGGGTTCGGTTCAATTTACGGCCGCATCAGCACTAAACAGTCGTGTGCGATTTTCCCAAGCAGGCCTCTATACTCTCGAGCTTACGTCGAGTGATGGTGAGCTCACGGCGACCGATACGGTACAAGTGAATGTATGCCGGCGGTTACAAGGATGTGAACCGTAATCAACATGACCGAACCAGACAATATAGGCCAGTACACTGAGCTAATAACACTAAGCTCTCGATGGTCATCATAGATCATCAAAGCCACAGAAAAAGTAATCGTTCTCTGACACTGGGTATTGGTAACTCTGTCGAATCATGTGCATGCCGAGTTCGCGGGCAAAATACTCGTTAGTAGAAATTTCGCCATCGAGTTCGATCACCTTTGATACGTGCCAAAGGTCTTCAACTGATTCTTTCGTAATGGTGAGTGTGGTTGTGCTTGTGTCACTCGCACTAGCAGTATCCTGATTGTTGATATAGCTTTCGGTTATTGTTCCGCTAACCACCTTGCAAAAAGCAGATCCCTCAATCAACTGCCCGGTTACGTCGACTGTGGTTTCCCAACGATGTGAGTAAGTACCGATCCACGAACCACTGCCTGCTTCCACTAATCTACGCGTGTCTCCATTTTTACTCACTTCGCATTCAAACGATTGATTGAGATAATAATCATCGATGAAACCCCATGAACCATCCATTGGGCTGCGTTTTTAAGGACAAGTCGCTCGCCACTGCAAATTTTCTACTGCGTGTGAAGGCTATTTTTTGCCAGAGTCTCAGCCACTTTCTGTCTGACGTTTTTAGATTGCTCAACGCGAAGCAATTGCCTTAACAACTGCTCGCTCTCAGGAAAGGTGCTCAGGTTTTCGCCAAGAAACATCGCCATGTGCAATCGCGCATTTTCATCCACCTCGGTAGGCAACAGGTTACGAACAGTCAGTACAGCGTCAGGTGTGGGGGTTGTCCAATTTTGCATGGCTTCGGCAATCGCACCTCGAACCGACCCGTTGGCTTCCTTGACCAATTGAGAAAGTAGCTTATTGGCTACCTGATCGGGGCCAATCGCGCCAAGCGATTGTGCAGTTGCGCGGCGAACCATGCTGCTCTGATCCTGTAGCAGAACCGACATGCTCTCTGCCAACGCTTCATCCTGCGTGTTGCCAATCGCATGTACGTAGTTTGCTCGTTCCAGATCGGTCGCGGCACCCATGGCACCATCTAGCAAGCGACTAGTGTGATCCGCGTATGCCGGATGTTCTGCGAGGCGCATTGTTTTTCCGAGAGTGCCAAGCGCAAAGGTTGCTGTGCTCGCCAAACGAGCATCGTTGTCGGTTTGATTATTCTGAGTGAGCATCCATAAGGTATCCAGTGATGTATCCGATGGCTCATCGACTCCGCCTAACGCAACAATGGCGCGCAAGGCATCTCGATTTGACCAAGCTGGGTCCATCATGACCGACGTCAGTGCCGTCTGCGAATCAATGGTATCGGCTAGCTCCAATGCTAAATAAACATCTGCACGGGTACGATCGGACAGATCGTCCGTTTGCATCGTTTCCAAAAGCACATCAGGTTGCAGCTCATTTGCTTTCAAGAGATCACGGATGCGGTGAATAAAGACGATTCTGCCTTCGGCTGCATTGTTCAGAGAGTCCACTTCTGCCAATAATCGGCGCCGTGCTTCAGCCGGTGTTAGCGACGCCAAATTTGATTCTACTGCATTGTTTGATGGCGGCACGCTGGCATCAAAACTCCACCGATTTTCATTTGGTGCCGTTTTTACATCGGCAAGCAGTGTCAGTGATGCTTCATTCCGGATTTTCATTGCCGGGCCATTTTGTCCTGAGGTAATCACGGTTTCAGAACTGTTTATTTTGCTTACCCAGTCAAACTCTCTGTCAATTGCGATGGTTTCGTTGGATGTAATCATTGCCCCGATAAACATAGGTTGATCGGGCAAGCCGGAAAAATTGTGCTTGGTCTTGGAAATTTGCAAAGGTTGTTTACGGTGATAGGTTGCGCTGTAACTACCGAGTGCTGTTGACTCGCGTGTGACCCACGTTTCGCCCAGTTGCCAGTCGACTTGAAACATACGCACTAAATTTTCAAGTATCAATCGATTTTCCGAGGTAACCAATTCGGAAAAATCAAACGACTCAGGTAAACCGCTGGTTGAAAATCGAACTCGAAACGGTACCGAAAGCGCCTCATTGACTTGTTGTTTCGATTCACCGTTAATGTTCATGTCAACAGAGGAAAGTTGTAAGCCCGCAACGGCAAAATGTTCACCAACCTCCAATGTCTGGAATGCTAAGTCAGCCTCTATTTTTACAGTCAAACTCGGCGTTGTCATGGCCTGATCTGCGTTGAGGGTCATTGATGAATCGGTTTGCAGTTTGTAGTGCTGAGATGCACCCAAACGCCACTGTAGCTGGACACCATCTTCCGGTACAACAGATTCATTGTCGGTAACGCGGCTGTTTTCGTTTTCATCGATGGTGCGATGGCCCAGATAAAACTGCCAGACAACACCCGATACCAATGCAAGTGACAACGCAACACCAACAACAGCTATCAAATGTTTAACGCGTAGCTTCATCGGCTGTAATACCCGGGCGTTTCCCCAGGCACGACAACAACATCAAGCTGCCGTCGGTTAACTGAAAACAAATTGTCCGATAGCTGGAATAACGCGGGCGTTCGAATGATATTTTTAGTTTCCTTGAGTTCTTTCATGACTGGGCAAACGGCAGGAATGGGTCCCCAGTTACATTCTTCAAAAGCCGGAACAGTGTACTTTGCAAATAGATTGATAGCGCCTTTCGGGCCTGTGAACGTAAAATCCAGCGCTGTATCCTGTGTAAGGATAAATTCCGACACGCCGCTATTGAAACCATCGTCTTTCACATCGATTTGTACCCCACTGGATAACGGAAACCGTATATCGAGCAGAGTGATCACACCTTCAACACCTGCAGAAAACGCAGGTGTACCCACGCCAGCAAATATTGTACCCTCAATATTTGTAAACGGTGCTAGCGTATTTTTGATTTGCAAACACCCATCTGGAACGAACGAAAACGTTGCGTCGATCGTGCACGAATCGGCTTTATCATCAAATTCAAATTTATACTCAAGACCAATATTGGCTGCAACCGATGCCCCGCCGGTCACCGGAACAGGGCCTACAAATGCTTGGTAGGATTTCGCCGGGTCCGGTGCTTCCTTCGAAAAGCTCACCAAGTCGTCTACTAGTGAGACTGTTGGTAGCGAGATCGTCGGTACCACTTCGGAATGAAGCATTTGCCCAAGGTGCCGCAAGTCCATCTGATACCCTGACCGGTCTTCATCCGATTTCCCTGCGTAATCCGGTACCAACTGCAGTTTTAAGTTGATTGACATAAAATCGATGGAGGAGCCAAAAACCGTTACAGGAATAACACCCCGATATTCCTCAACATAACCGCGATAATCCGCCGACGCTGTCGCCGAAAAATCCACTGAAAATCCGAAGGACGAGTTTCCACCTTTCGTTTTATAGCCCTCTGAAGAAAGCAACGGAACACCTTGAAATAAAAACTCGGGTTGAAAACCGGGTGGTGTGTTGTCTGGTACCGGCACCGGTGGTAACGGTGGCAACGAAATCATTAGTGGCGAACATCGTTGATTGTCTTCAACACTGCTTTCTGTCTCGTCGAGATCAGCTGATCGGATGTCCACGCAAATATCAAAGCTCAACACTTCTGCGGCTGCCGATTCGTCACCGGGGATGCCATTGGAAGGCAAACTGAGAAGAAAGTTTGCCAGCTGATTAATCGATTGCTGAGTCAGATCCGGTGGCGGTTCTGACGCAAAAGTTGTGAAGTACTCATCCGTGGGGTATCTCATGAACTCTGCCATTGTTTGTCCCAGCTTGCCGGGAAAATAGAAATTCATGAGAACGGTATGCCGATCAAGATCATCCAGAGCCGCTTCATTGCCGGTCTCTACCACCCGTTGCGGATTAAATACACCGATGGGCAACCATTCAGGCTCACTGGTTGGCCCGGAGAATGCAGAAGTGGTCCCGTATGCATTCATGTAGCGTTCTTGCTCTGAGTTCCAGAGATACAACGGCACTTCATGTGTGGTTCCGTTATCAGATCGTTGCATGCGCAGCAGGGCATAGGCTTCAAGATTGAGACTTTCGTTTTCACTGAGGCCATCGGCCCCAACCACCACGTTAGCGCTGGCATCCGGGTTATGTACATTGCCAACCTGCACTGCCAGTTGTTCTTCATAGCTCGACGTGTTGATCTCCAAAGCCATTCTGTCTAATTCCAATTCCTCCAAAATAATATTTGGCGGACCTTCAGGCGAAAATGCCGTTTCTACCGATGCGAGATTATCCTCTTCGTTTGATTCGGCAATCAGATTAACCGGATCAACAACGGCCGACACAAAATACGCACCAGGCGACTGTATGGTTGACGGCAGGTTTACGTCGATTTCGTAAAGCCCGGATCCTGCCAACACCACATCAATGGTTTGTGTACCTAACGGAAACTGTCTGGTTTCGCCAACTGGGTTATCGACTTTCTCTATCGCAAACAATGAAACGCTAACATCGCTGACCGCTTGTTCAGCACTGATCGCAATGGCGGTTTGCAGTGGGTAGGCGATTTTGGGATCTGGTGTCATAACCTGAATCTCGACAGCGGTCAGATTATTGTTTGCCGAAACTGGGCCGCCATCATCTCCGCTGACACCATCATCTCCGCTGACACCATCATCTCCGCTGACACCGTCATCCCCGCTGACACCGTCATCCCCGCTGACACCGTCATCCCCGCTGACACCGTCATCTCCGCTGACACCGTCATCTCCGCTGACACCGTCATCTCCGCTGACTCCATCGACACCGCTAACACCGCCGCCACCGCCATCACCGCCATCACCGTCGCTACCGCCACCACAAGCAGTAACCAGAATGACTGTTGCCAGCAAAACCATAATGCTCCGCATGGCATCGCGTCGCCATAAACCCATGGGCGCTCGCTTATGTTCGTTAGGTTCAACGTCCCGCATACACCATTTAATTCGCACTCGGCCCCCTTTTTTTCGAATATTCGCCAACGTTAGAATGCAAGGCAGTAACAATTTGCACTGTGACGAGCGTCACGCTTCGTCGTATATAAATTTAAACCAAAAATTCAAGAAGACCACGGCTTCAGCTGAGGTCTCGTCATAGTTTTTTAGCTAGCCACGCGACGTAGCCTTACGTCAAGTACCTTGTGCTTTTTTAGGTCGGCAAAGGTGGTTTTATAGCCTTTTAATACTAGTTGACTTAAAAAATGCACTTTTTCATTTTGATAACGAGAGTTTGGCGCTAATACAATGCATGCCAATGCTGCCTAACAGTTGACCTGTCGATCAAGTTGCTTATGGTCTTATCGGTTAGCCTAAACGTTGGGGTGCTGCAGGCCGCTGGTAAACCTGCATAACCCTGATCAGTTCACCTGTTTTGAAGGAATCGTCGAGACTGATACTTATAACCCTGCGCCGTTATTTATAAATTGTAGAATCAAAGCCACTGACACACCGATCGAGATTCCATCGGACGAACCTCTATTTCAATTACAGCCTGTCAAAAGGGAGAGTTACCAGGCTGAGTTCGTTCAATCTCATCTACTCAAGGCTAGTGAGGCTTCTGCAGGTGCTGAGAAAATCTCAGATGAGGAGTGGCAAAGCTATCGAGGAACCATTAGTCTAGTCGAGCCGATCGAAGATACGCACGAAACCGGGCAATATGGGAAGGACGTTCGAAAGCGCCGAAAATCAAATTGATTGTTCAAAAATCTGCGCTTCTCAAGCAGCAACGTTGCTTGTCGGCTTTGGGACCCCACCTGCTGTACATAGTTAATTTCGCGATCATTAATCCCAACACTAACCTGCATTAATCTCTCGACGAACTACACCCTCACTCTCAACACGATGGGCACGGCTACTGTCCCAATAACGTATTAGATAAATAAGAATGCCGGTGCTGCCAGTAAAGAGAGTCAATACAAAGTACGGGGCAGGATTGACTCCAATACGACGTGCATCTCTTGCGATGAAGCTTAATGCCACAGTGAGTGCAATGAGTAAATCCACCACCGTAAGTAATCCCCACGGACCTAGATTTTGTAAAAAGGCGAAAAATCCGTCGAGTTGATCACCTGCGACGAAAGCGTACACATTCACAAGTATGAAAAGGACGAGCAAAATAATCCACAAAAGCTTCATAATCTATCACCAATGCAATTAGTCAGAGCTTATCGTAGGGTTAGCAACGAATACTGACAATTCCCTAACAGGTAATTGAATCTAGCGTTCACAGGGTTCAAACTCATTGCGGGAGGAGAATATGAACCGTATCGCAGCAGAAAAAACGTCTGCTTTTGGGCAACAGATCAAACAATGGCGTCGGCGACGTGGCGTCAGTCAACTTGATTTGGCGACATTGGCCGGTCTTTCCCAGCGGTATGTGTCGTTTATTGAGACTGGCCGATCCCGACCAGGTGAAGATGTCGTATTGAGAGTTGCCGAGGCTCTGGAACTACCTATCCGGGAGCGTAATGGCTTGTTGATTGCCGCGGGGTTGCCGCCAAAGTTCCCCGAGCTCCCGATAAACCACACTAACCTCGCGCCGTTCCGAGCGGCAATTTCTCGGATGATTGAGAACCATGATCCGTTTCCTGCTTATGTTGTGAACCGGTGGTGGGATGTGGTGGATGCAAACAGGGCAGGTAGCTTGTTGTTTCCAACAGATAGTGTTGGCACTTTTAATGCGGTAGATGTTTTTTTTGCCCCCGGACCGGCTAGGGATATGGTGGAGAACTTTGACGAAATTGCTTATCGTTTTTTGCAGCGGCTGCGCCAGGAAGTTAGTAACTGCACTCCTGATGAGCGATTACAGGCGGTACTGGAACGTGCTGAAAACTACCTAAAAGACATCAAACCCGATTTGCACAGTGATAACGATACCAATGATTTAGTGCTGTGCCCGCGATTGCGTATTGGCGACCAAGTCATACGCACTCTATCCATGGTGGCCCGCTTTGGTGATACACGTGAAGTTAACCTGGATGAATTACGAGTCGAATTACTGTTCCCGGCAGATGAACAAGCTGAAGCATTTTTTAAGACACTGCCAATCCATGAATGAATAGGTGCGGGCTAATGTTAATGCTTGGCTGTCAGTGCAAAGAATATCAATCCCCACTAAGCTCCAAACGCAGTGGAGCCCAAGCCAGCGACAATAAGTACACTTGAAAGAAGAGACAAGGCAATACCGGTTACCGCTATAACGATAACGGATAACTCAGCGCGCTGAGTTCCATTAAATCCTTTGCCAGCAATAGGCAAGGCTTTACTGGCTCCTGTATAAGCAGCCAAAATAATTCCAATCCATATTAGGTAATTCCCTCCGACAAAGCTGACTTTTGTTATCAATAGTAATTGCTGCGGCAGATTGATAAACGACCAGATTAAACCGAAAGCTATTATTGCTGTGCCCGCCTGCACCGCTGTGAGATGAGCTGATAATGCCATCCGAGGGTTCTTAAAGGTCGGAATCAATAGCCCTTGGAATAAACCCAGTGCAAACAACAGTGCCCCCGTAAAAATTATCTGCAATCCATCAACACCGACGCTAATTTGCATTACCTTTTCCATTATGAAAAGCTTAGCTTAGGATTAAGTTCGAATGCTGGCAATTCCCTATGAGGGAATAAAAATGCATATCACGTGGAGCCAGACTGAAAGTGGCAGAATGAAATGGTTAATAGATATA
>CALIMV010000248.1 GCA_938045275.1 uncultured Granulosicoccaceae bacterium | reverse complement strand
TTTCGCACCTTAAAAGCAGACTCAATTGTATTAGAGCTTGATGAAAGTTTAAAGCGACTTCAAACAGATTACATTGATTTGTATCAAACACATTGGCCAGACCCACACACAGCGCCCGGAGATGTAATCCAAACATTAATTGAATTAAAAGAAGCCGGAAAAATTCGGGCTATTGGTTTTTGTAATGCCAGTGTCGATGATCTTCAGGCAGGCATTGCAACGAAACAACTCGATGTCGATCAGGAGCGCTACAGCCTGCTGGACAGAGAACGTGATAGCGATAATTTGCCGATATGTGCAAGTAACAAACTCTCCTTTTTAGCATACTCTCCCATGGCGCAAGGTTTATTAACCGACAAGCTTACAACTAAGCGAGTGTACGGCGATGGCGATCTTCGCCACGGTAATCCGCGTTTTTCTGAACAAAATATTCGCACAATTGCAGACGTGCTTGCACCGGTTAAAGCACTTGCAGCCGATCGAAACTTATCAGTTGAGCATGTGGTATTGGCCTGGACACTGCGCCAACCGGGGTTGAGTCATGTTCTGGTCGGTGCGCGTAACGCAGAACAGGCAAAGCATAATGCGCAAGCCGGATCGGTAGAGCTAAGCGATGATGAGATGCAGGTGGTTAGTCAAGCCGCGGCTGGTTGGAATGGGTTTGCTTGAAATGATTAATTTTGAAAGTGACGCTAATGAAAATTACGAGAATGCGTTGTTAGTTCACCCAGCATCCAGCTTAAGTCTTCGATACTTTTTGCCACCAAATGAGTAACGTCTTGTTCGCGTTGCGTAACACCATACACACTGACCATTTTTGCACCCAACACTTCCTGGCGATAGTTTTCCACAACTTTCTGCCACACAATAACATTCATTGGGCCGTGCTCATCCTCAATAGTCATAAACAAAACGCCCTTGGCACTGCCTGGACGCTGACGTACTTTTATTATCCCGGCAAGTCGTGCTGATTTACCGTTTGGCACAGCAGACCAGCTCAGTGAATCGATAATGCCTTCTTCGCCAAGTCTTTTTCGAAGCAGGGCAAGTGGGTGCCGACCGAGCGTAAGGCCTGTGCTCAAATAGTCGGCGACAATGTTTTCGCCTTCGGTTGGCAGAGGCAGTTGAAGTTCGGGTTCATAAGCCGAGGCGTCTTCGAGTAATTCTGGTAGTTGTTCAACGCCGAGTAAATCCCATTGTGCATGGTGTCGATCGCCACTGATATTTTCCAGGGCGCCAGCCACCGCCAAGGCTTGCTGGTCGCCTTGATTAATACCGCTGCGTCGTACCAGATCGGCGGCACTGGTGAAGGGGCTGTGTTTACGTGCAGCCAATACTCTGTCGGCGCCGGTTGATGATAAGCGTGCTACTAAACGAAAACCCAAACGAATAGCGGGCTCGCCTTTTTCATTTGGCACTAATAAGTGATCCCATTCACTTAAGTTTATGTCGACAGGGAAGATCTGAACACCATGACGACGAGCATCCTGCGTTAAGTCTGAAGGGTCGTAGAACCCCAGAGGCTGACTGTTTAACAAGGCGCAGGTAAACGCTGCGGGTTCATGGCATTTTAAATAGCACGACACATACACTAGTAGGGCAAAGCTTGCTGCGTGTGACTCAGGAAAGCCGTACTCACCAAAGCCTTCAATCTGTTTGAAAATACTTTCGGCAAATTCAAGCTCATAACCGTTGTTCAACATGCCGTTAATCACGTTGTCTTTAAATTGTGTTACTGCACCAACTCGACGCCAGGCCGCCATTGATCGGCGCAATTGATCAGCTTCACCGGCAGTAAAGCCGGCAGCGACCATCGCAATTTCCATGACTTGTTCCTGAAACACCGGCACGCCTAAAGTGCGTTGAAGCACGCTTTCAAGTGCTTTGTTTGGGTAAGTGACCTCAGCGGTGCCTTGCCTGCGTTGTAAGTATGGATTAACCATGCCACCCTGAATGGGGCCCGGGCGGACGATGGCCACTTCGATCACCAAGTCGTAGTAGTTGCGAGGGCGCAAGCGCGGCAGCATGGACATTTGTGCGCGCGACTCAATTTGAAACACGCCAATGGTGTCGGCTTTACAGATCATGTCGTAGGTGGGCGTATCATCGGGAGGCACGTTGGCCATGGTGTATTGCACGCCGCGAAAACCTTCAATTAAATGAAAGCACTTGTTAATAGCGGTGAGCATGCCGAGTGCGAGTACATCGACTTTCATTAATCCCAGTTCTTCCAGGTCGTCTTTGTCCCACTGAATAATGGTTCTATCGGGCATGGCGGCGTTTTCGACTGGCACAAGCGTTGAGAGATCGTTGTCGGATATAACAAAGCCACCCACATGTTGCGATAAGTGGCGTGGAAAGCCGAGCAGTTGTTCAAGCAGCCACGCAAAGCGCACCATAAGTGGGCTATTGGCATCAAAACCCATAGACTCCAGGCGCTCACCAATCACGTTTGCGCCATCCCACCAGGCTAAGGATTTTGATAACGCATCGATCTGTTCTGTTTGCAGGCCCAACACTTTGCCGATGTCGCGCACCGCACTGCGTTTTCGATAGCAGATAACCGTGGCTGCAATGGCAGCACGATGACGGCCGTATTTGGTGTAAATATATTGAATGACTTCCTCGCGCCGCTCGTGTTCAAAATCCACATCGATATCGGGTGGCTCGTTTCGCTCTTTTGATATAAAGCGTTCAAACAACATGCTGGTACGAGACGGGTCGACCTCGGTTATACCCAAGCTATAGCACACAGCCGAATTGGCTGCCGACCCACGGCCCTGACATAATATTTTTTGACTACGGGCGAAGTGAACAACATCGTATACGGTTAAAAAATACGATTCGTATTTCATATCAATGATCAATTGAAGCTCGTGGTCAATCTGTTCAAGCACATAATCTTCAACACCATCGGGCCAGCGCCAGTGCATGCCTTCGTAGGTGAGTTGGCGAAGGTATTCAGCAGCCGTTAACTCATCTGGCACGACTTCTCTGGGGTATTGGTAGTTTAAATCCGCTAAATTGAAATCACACAGGGCGGCAACTTCTGCGCTGTTTTGAATAGCTTGTTCTGGATACACAGAACACAGCGCACGCGCATCGCGCATGTAGCGTTCACCATTGGGAAACAAACGACGTCCGGCGGTATCGAGTGTGCAGTTATGTCGAATACAGGTCAGCACATCTTGTAGAGCACGTCGCCGGCGTCTGTGCATGTGCACATCGCCTGCGGCGACAACAGCAAGATCGAATCGGATAGCTGTGTTGATTATCCAATTCGTGTGTTTTTGATCGTAAGCGCCGTAGTGCAACTCAAGCGCAAGAAATGCATGTGGGCTTAATTGTTTAAACCAGCTCAGCCGATCATCGATAAGTTCCTGGGGCAGGTCGGGGTGATAGGGCGGCACCAGTAACAGGCAACAGGTGTCGAGCCCGGCATTATCGATAAGTTCTGGTGTTATATCGTATTCGCCTTTCTCGGCTGCTCGCCGAGCCTGGGTGATAAGCCTGCACAGCCTGGAGTAGGCAACGCCATTGCGAGCCAGTGCCACCAGTTTAAAACCATCGTCTAGCGCAAACTCACTGCCTACAATCAGTTTGAAGCCTATCTCTCTGGCCCGTCCATAGGCCCGCACAATGCCTGCCATAGAGCACTCGTCGGTGATGGCCAACGCCGTATAGCCCAGGCTTGCCGCCGTATCGACCAGCTCCTCAGGCCGCGATGCACCGCGCAGAAAGCTGAAATTGGACACACAGTGCAGCTCTGCATAGGCGATAGAGGAGTCTGTGGTAGTGTAATTGTCCATATACTGTAAAAATATACAGTATTTGGGTGGGGTGGGCAATTACAGTATCAGGGGAATTTTGTGGCTGTTGTTCAGAGGTTGTTGCGAGCTCTGTTATTTCATAAGCTTAAAGGGGTTGGTAAAGGCAGAGCTGGCCAAACGTAACATCAATTATGTTGCACTGGCGGGTCTGCTAGAAGAGGCTTACGGTGTTGCTGAGACGCCGCAGAATTTGAGCAATAAAATTGCGCGGGGAAAATTTAGCGCTGTATTTATGGTTCAGATTCTGGAGGCTATAGGGTGTCAGTATCTACGAATAAGAAAACAAGAGCCATAACCTGTCGTATTTAAGAATGAACAAAGCCAACAATCAATTTCAGCACTCCTCCGCAGAGGTGTCTTCATTATCAAAATCAAATACAAATATCATTGCTATAAATACCTGCACTAACTTGACAATTTAACTGTATATATTTATAGTTATAATAAAGCCGCAAAAAAGGAATTCGCATG
This sequence comes from uncultured Granulosicoccaceae bacterium, assembly GCA_938045275.1. Classification (GTDB taxonomy): domain Bacteria; phylum Pseudomonadota; class Gammaproteobacteria; order Granulosicoccales; family Granulosicoccaceae; genus Granulosicoccus. The sequence continues at coordinate 383 of CALIMV010000248.1, read as the reverse complement.
GAAGCTAATCTCCAGTTCAACAATTTATCCAATGCTGAACTTGAAAATTCCATCACACGTTTGTGTGCAGATATTAACGCTGCAACCTGCCAGCAGCTCATTATGATTGCCGAGTTTGATCGGCGCAACGGCTGGGGGTATGAAGGTTGTCGCTCTTGTGCACACTGGTTGAACTGGCGCTGCGGTATTTCATTTTCCGCTGCACGAGAGAAAATCCGTGTAGGGCATGCGTTGGGTAAGTTACCAAAAACACGTAAGGCATTTTCGGCCGGCGTTCTAAGCTACTCGAAAGCACGCGCCATTACACGCGTGGGTAATGAGAATAATGAAGAATGTCTTTTGTCCTATGCGCGCTACGGTACCGCCAGTCAATTGGATAAAAC
>CALIMV010000247.1 GCA_938045275.1 uncultured Granulosicoccaceae bacterium | reverse complement strand
CGCGCATCAACATGAACAACGGCAGATTCAGTCACACTAAGATCAGGGATTGCCGATGGGTCTGTTGATGGATTAGCCGTAGCCTTAATGTAAAATGGAACCCTGAAAAGACCATGTGAATGACATTCATCTCGTTCTGCAGCAGTGACTGTTGTGGCAATAGCACTAGCTTGATCTACAGAAAAACCCTGACATGTTAATGCTTTCACGGCCAATTGATGTACCTGAGCAAGCGTCATGTTTACAGTCTCGTTCACAGCGTGAGTCCTTATAGATGAAATTTTTATACAAATTGATTGTAATTAACCACGCTGCCTACATGTGAGGCTACCCTAAACACATGGCGAGTATGTCATACACACAAATGACACATGCGAGCGGGCCCGGGTGTGGACCGAAACTGTGGATCGATTCGCACTTTTTAAAATCAAGCGAATGCTCCAAAACTGATTGCTAACTTCACCAACAAAATATTTCAGTACGCCAGGTCCACTTAAAGGATTTCTGGTTGATCCTATTTCGACTTGTTACAAATTTCGACTTACTACTAAAGCCAAATTGACACAAATTAGATGTATACATTCGCGCCATGCGAACACAAAATTTAACTATATAGCAAGAAATTAACGGTCTAATTGCACACGAGTCTCGTTTTCGCAACTCATTTTAACACCTGCCCTTATATAGAAACCATCTTGACCGATAGTTACTGTGAAAATCACACTATCATCAGGTCTGGCGCATGCTCTCAAATTATGTAAAGAACACGTTTGTGACTCTCATGTTTTTATCTAGCCTGTTGCACACAGTATCAGCCGATCAACGACTTTATCCAAGTGCCAGTCAGACCCCTCTCGTTGTGGGCACAGAACAATTTGACGAAAACTACACATCATTGGCTGGAATAGAGGGTGTGCATGTTGTCAGCAAATACGTACTGGATTCAGCAAAAAAATACGAATTTAATGACATGAAAACTGACTTGGTTGCTCAAATTCAAAAGCGGCTAAATGCCGTCGGATTGCGTATGCTGAGTGCAAGTGATCTGGAAAATACACCTGGCCAGCCCACCTTAAGCTTTTTTCCATCTTATTCGGGAAATGATATCGACGGCTTGACAATAGAATCAGACCCAAAGACAGGAACGCTTACAGATAAAAATAAAATGGCTGAGTACGATTGTTGCCGCTCTTCAATTTGGGCATCCTTTCAGCAATCATCGAGTATTTTACGCGCCCCTAACAAGCAATATAAATTTGCCACATGGGGTGTTGGCGAAGACACCAAAGATTGCGAAAATCGAGGGGAATGGACCTACAATGCCGTGCTAAAAACAGTTGATAAATTCGTTAACGATTACACTAAAGCACAAGGTGAAAGCGATAGAGAAACGTTGCCTAAACTGGTTGCCCATGCTGATGATGCACCAGATGATTGTGGCCAAACATGGCTGATGAATCTTAGTGTATTCGAAACCAATCAAACCCGTATTAGCGATGCGGTTAAACCAATTTTAGACAAACTGGCATTAACCGCATCTCGATGTGAACGTTATCGCTATATTATTGAAACGCACGCCGACCAACGCGCGGATACCAATTACAACAAAGTACTATCGGAAGCAAGAGCGCTCGCCATCAAGGATTATTTGGTGCAGCAGCAAATAAGTTACGATCGTTTGGAAACAATAGCCTTTGGTGAATCAAAGCCATTGAGTAATGGTACGTCTGAAGAAGATCACGCCGTTAATCGTCGGGTAGTCATCATTCCTCAGCTTATCGAGAGTTAGTTACCCACGAAATGCTATTACCATCTACCTGTGAATCAATTTGGTCGCCGTTTTGGCAACGGTCGCCAATTTACCAATGCGATGCCTATCGCAATAAATATCAATGCTAATAGAATACTGAGTGTGATTTTTTCATCCAGTACAAGCCAGCCGAAAAATACACCAAACCCCGGTGCCAGGAAACTGAACACAGACATATTCGCAATTGGGTAAATTGACAGAACCCAAAACCAGGTTAAAAATCCGATGGATACTACAACGATTACTTGAAAAGCAAATACCGACCATGTGATCGCGGTTGGTTCACGTAGAAAACCGCCAGACAAAATAGCAGCAAAAATCAGCAAAGGCGCTGAAACACCGAGCTGGTAAAGTAATTGCATCTCAGGACATGCTCGTTGTAGCTTAGTTGTGCGGGTAATAACGGCTATGGCTGCCCAGGCACTCGCAGCAACCAAGCAGAATATATCACCAAGCAATGAAGACCCACCGCTTGAATTAAAACGCAAAGTCAAAGCCACACCAATTAACGCAAACAGCAGACCAATTGACTTTAAAGTCGTTATTTTTTCACCAGGCACGAGAACATGCGCTGCAAGTGTTACCCAAAAAGGCATGGTATAGAACAAAATCGAGGCTCTGGAAACACTGATGAAGTCCAGAGCTTGAAATAACAGCATAAATTCAAAAGCGAATAATGCACCTACGACCACACCTGGCACCAGACTGCCGTCTGTAACTGATAGACGCCGACCCAATAAGCGGGCAACAATTAAAACAACGAAAAAAGCGCATGCTGAACGCAACCCAGCCTGAAATATAGGCGCAATCCCGTCGTTCACAATTTTGATCAGAACCTGGTTTAGCCCAAGTAGTGCAGAAAACCCAATCAGCAATGTAGCGCCAACGCTATCTATTCGGTCTTTTTTAGCATTCATGGGATAACAGATACAAAAATTTGGGGTTGCTTGATTAACTAAATCCAGCGTTACATGCAGAAACTCGTTCTTTATTCCACGTTTATGGAGAACAACTCGACACCTCATTAACGTGTATGGCAGGGAAGAATTGATGAAACTAAGTGTCTGTTTTAGAATTATTTCCTGAAAATTCTACATACTATGTATAATTAACTAATGTAAAAGGTTCTCATTTCTCGCCACAGTTTAACAGTTAGATTTATAAAGCCGACATTCATACCGATAAATACAACAGGAGAAAAGCTTTACATCATCAAGGTTTGTGTATGTATTCCGTATATTCAAGAAAAACGTTACTGGGACTCACGTTTTCGTTGTTCTTGACACATGCGGTCATGGCAGAGCAACGGTTCTACCCAAGCACCAATCAATCTCCCATGATTGTCGGTAAAGAAGAATTTAAAGAAAACTACCTGTCTTTGGCTGGGTTGGAAGGCGTACACGTAGTCACTCGATACGTTTCGCGGTCCGCTCGAAAATACAAAATCACCGACATGCCGGCTGATTTAGTTAAACAGATTGACAATCGTCTTGGTGCCGCCGGTTTGCGCATGCTTGATGCCAAGGACGTCAAAACTACACCTGGTCAACCAACCTTAACTTTTTATCCAGGTTATTCCATTTACGGTACAGATAAAATAACGCTACCGGAAAATACTGATAACAAAATTACAGACAGAATTGATCATTCGTCTAGCCAAGAGTTCTGTCGTTCTACAATTTGGGCTTCCTTTTTTCAATCGGCAACGATTTTACGAAATCCAAACCAGCAATTCAAATTTATAACCTGGGGCGTCGGAGACAAGAGCGACGTATGTGAAAACCGAGGGGCCTGGACTTATAACGCTATTTTAAAAGTGGTAGACAAGTTCATTGCCGATTATAAAAAAGCAGAAAGTGAACACGAAAGAGAAGCCAATCTTAAAACAGTTACCAACGCCAATGAAGTACCAAAGAGCTGTACGCAAGCCTGGACAATTAATCAGAGTGTTTTTGAAAATAACGAAACTCGAATCAACGAAGCCGTAAAACCTATTTTGAACAAACTGGCTGAGACTGCAACTCGTTGCGAACAATATCGCTACATCATAGAAATATTTTCTAATCAAAGTACAAATGCTGAGTACAACAGAATTCTCTCTGAAGCAAGAGCCCATGCTATTAAGGACTATCTGCTAATTAAAAATATCAGCCACCATCGGCTTGAAACAGTAGCCTTTAGTGCGCCCAAACCTCAGACTAGCGGTGCCACCGAAGAGAAAACAACGGACAATCGACGCGTTGTCATCACCCCTCAGTTGTAATGAGTTTGCAACAACTCGATTTAGCACTCACCCAATATGCTTAGGCAGGCAACAACCAATCACACCATTTTACTTCTGTGCTTGTGTCTTCCTGCACTACTATTGATCAGAACTCAGCTTGGTAGCGCTGCTGGCCATATGGATGAGTATGATTATTTATTTGTAGGAAAAACGCTACTGGCCACAGATCACTGGCCTACTCATTCATACATATTCGGCTGGGATGTGAATTGGCTAATTCTGGCCTGGGGGGACACCGTTTTTGGAGGGTTACACGGAGCTCGAATTGTAGCCTCGATCTTTGGCTTAATATCTTTAGCGGGTATGTACGCGTTTGTGTATATTCTTTGGCGAAATCACACAATTGCGCTAATCGCAGGACTGCTACTTGGATTTGAATGTGCTCATTTGTACATCAGCGCATTGGCAACTTACGACATAATCTGCTTTGCAGCGTTCACCTGTGCGCTTCCTTTGGTATTGCTTTCCTGTTATTCAGACACAAAACAGCTATTGTGGACCATTCTTTCTTGTTCAGCGCTGACTATTGCTGTTTTGAGTAAATACATTGTCGCTATTTATTTACCGTTTATCGCTGTGTTTGTACTTTGGCATTCGCCTCGACATGCACTTATTGGAACTTTACTTATATCCACAGTGCTCACCATATACGCAACTCTCAATTTTGATCAATTAAAAATATTATACGAAGTACAAATTCTAGGAACTCACGATGCCAATGCGACGCTCACTGATATTCTGTTACGCACCGTTCGTCAACAAATAGCAATTCTGCTTTTTGCAGCGTTCGCAATAGTTTATTCATTATTGGCTCGTCAATTTGATACTAAGAAATTTCTGATATTGGCAGCATTCTCACTACCACTATTTCTATATCATCTTGTTGGCCAAAACGTCATTTCTCTGCAAAAACATTTAGTATTCTCCAGTTTATTTTTAATACCAATAATTGCGCGGTGGCTATACGAATTTTACGACAGAGGTGGTCGAACAAACTTAAATGGAACCGCTGTTTTATTATACGTTTTTGGTTTTGCCATTATTAATAATGGTATGCTCAAAACTATGCAATCAAGCTACCCTGACGTTAGTAAAATCAGCACTGTGGCAAACCAAATACAGTCCAGTGATTATGTACTCAGCGAAGACCCCTATCTGTTCCGCTATTTGCTAATTGACACAGTTGCACAAAATCAAATAAGCGAGACAAGTTGGTTGGACAATAACCTGGATGGAAAATTCGAGAGGCGTGACGTACAGCAGGCTGTATGGGATAAAAAATTCGACTATGTTTTTCTTAACGATCAATTACACCAGAATTTTAATATATTGCTACGCAAGATGCTTTTTTTGCGCGACTACGAACTTGTATTTCAAAACCACTATCAGTTAGAAACAATGTCAGGAAAAAAACGCTTTGGAGCAATTAGCATGCATCGAAAAAAAGACGTAGATCAAATTTAGTTAGTAGCCAACTCGCAAACCAGCCCAGGATGTGAACCAATGCACAGTTCATCGAGCTAGAATAGACCCTTGCAGAATACGCCCCACTCGCCGCTACAGTAACAATAACGATCGCTACATATTAATGAGTAATTTGGCCCTTTTTTACCTAGCATTGACTGTGCTCCTAACTTCTGTCTCTCAGTTGTTACAGAAAAAGGCTGCTATGGATATAAGCAAGCCGGGTGAGAACAAGCCGCTACTGTCAAATTTTAGCTTTATTATTAGTGGGGTGCTACTTGGCATCAGTATCATCACATGGCTACAGGTACTGAACTCAATTGATGTTTCTATAGCGTATCCGATGTTGAGCTTGAACTACATTGTAGTGTTGATACTGGCAAGATTTATTTATAAAGAAAAAATTCCCAGTCAACGATGGGTAGGCGTTTTTTGTATTTTTGCAGGTGTAACTGTTTTAGCATCCGGACAAATATCGTAATGTCTGTTCCAATAGGAATACTAACTTCAATTATCGGAGGCGCACTAGCTCAGTTATTGATGAAAACTGGAATGAGTGCAATAACGCTTAGCGATATTGAATCAGTTATTCAAAGCTGGTCAACTTACCCTTTCCATACGCTACTCATTCTCATTGGAGTTCTCACCTATGTTTTGTCTATGGTGGTATGGATATACGTACTAAAAAACCACAAACTGAGTAAAGCCTATCCATTGCTTAGTTTAGGTTATGTAGTGGTATATGGCCTCGCTGCGTTCTGGCCTGGCATTCAAGAACCTTACACCGCAAAGAAAACCATTGGAATTTCTCTCATTATATTTGGTGTATGGTATTCCCAGCGTTCGTCATCATCGGGTGAAACGTGAAGGAACAGAACGATCTTCATGTGACTATAGTAATTCCCGCCTACAATGAACAAGCGCGAATCGCAAAAACACTTTACGGGATAAAAGATTATTTAAGTCAGCAAAGCTATTCATTCGATATCATTATAATTGACGATGGCAGCCAAGACTTAACGTCAGAGGTCGTAAAAGTTGTTGACTACTACACAGAGGAAATTAAAGAGCAGTCTGCTGGCGAACTTGTACAGAATATTAAAAATGTTGGTAAAGGATACTCCGTGGCGAAGGGACTCTCTATAGCGAAAGGAGACGTTGTCGTATTTACCGATGCCGATGCCTCCACTCCCATTGAAGAGATTGAAAAACTGATCACGAAAATTCAATGTGGGAGTGATGTTGTTATCGGTTCTCGAAATTTACCAGAATCAGTAATCGAGAATCGACCAGTTCTTCGAATGCTGATGAGCAAATTATTTAATACTACAGCAAGAGCTATTGGCCTGGTGCGAGTAAGCGACAGCCAATGCGGATTTAAAGCATATCGACGAGAGGCTGCTCGAGTAGTCGTGCAGCATCAAAAAACGTATGGTTTTTGCTTTGACGTTGAGCACATTTACACAGCCACTAAACTTGGTTACAGCGTAGCTGAAGTTCCAGTTGCATGGCGACATGATGACAGTTCTACGCTCTCCTTGCTCACAGACTCGTTTAAAATGTTTGTTGATCTGCTAAAGATTCGATGGATTCATAGAAATCTGTAACTATGTAAGCAATTGTGGTACACGCTTTAATTCCAGGGTTTTGCTAGTCGGTATTAGCCGCGTAGATCGACGAAATTTCACTGACAAGCTCATCTGGTTGCACCGGCTTATGTAACAGCCTGAATCCACTGTTTGTGGCTTCTTTAAGTCGATCAGCCGATGTATCACCCGTTACTATAATTGCCGGGATATCCGTGTTGAATTCTTCACGGACCAATCTGATTGCAATATCGCCTGTTTGGCCATTTTCCAGCCGATAGTCGGCAATTATCATTGATGGCACCATGTCTCTTTCAGCAAGCAATTCTATGGCGTCATTAGCCGATTGAGCCACAATCGGATTACAACCGTGTGCTCTCAATACGTGTTGCATGCCGTCGAGAATATCGGCATCATCGTCGATTACCAGAACCATCTGACCCGATAGTTTACTCTGGGCAGATAAAGCAGTAGTTTCGATGATACTTGTTTCATCCCCTAGAGGTATATGCAATGAGAATACTGAACCCTTACCAAGTTCAGATTGCAAATCAAATTTAACGTCAAGCAAGTCGACAAGACGGCGTACAATCGCCAGGCCAAGACCCAATCCAATGGTAGGTCGATTGCCCTCATGTTCTAATTGATAGTATTCTGAAAAAATAGCGTTTTGTTCGTATCGTGGTATACCGGGACCTGTATCTACTATGTCTATGTGCAGCACAGTTTCGCGTACCAGGCAGCGCACCTCAACGTAACCGACTTCGGTATAAGTAACAGCATTTTGAATTAGATTTCGCAATATTCTTTCGAGCAAAACCGCATCAGTAAATACCGTGGCATCAATATCATCTACTATAATACTGATCGACTTGTCGGCGGCAACCTCTTCAAATTCTTCACGCAAACTGGTCAATAGTGAGTTAATCCTGAAATGAATAGGATCTACATCGACAACACCTGCATCAAGACGTGACAAATCCAGCAAGCTATTAAACAGCACTGATAACGCCTTACACGAATTTTTAATTTTGGTTATCAGAGCTTGTTGATCGCTGGATTGAACTTTCGCTTCCAGTACATCGAGATACAAACCAAGCGCGTGAAGAGGTTGCCGTAAGTCATGGCTTGCTGTTGCTATAAATTTATTTTTTGCGGTTACGGCCAATTCTGCCATTAGGCGACTATTTTCAGCCTTAAGCTTCTCTTGCGTAACCTTTTCCAGCATCTCGCTTCGCTCTCGCAGTACTTGCTCGGCCTTTACCAGTGCGGTTACATCTTCAGAACATACCAACAGTGCGTATACGTCACCCCAATGGTTTTTTAGAGGCACGCGTATCGTTCTGCGATGTCGAGTGTCGCCGGTGAATACTCTCCAGTACGGATTTGTCTCAACAGTCGGCTCGCCCTGTGCTACGGCGTAATCATCTTGCGGCCAAAACCCTTGCCAATCGGCTTTTTCACTACCTAACACGACATCTTTGCTAAAGCCAACATCCAGATCATTTTTTCCAATAACGCTGTCAAGAGACAGTTCAAGGGTATTTGCATACTCTTCGCTTAGAGCGAGAAAACGATGGTCAAGGTCTTTGATAAACACCCAGTCACTGGAATGGTTTACAACAGTTTGAAGCACTTGTGCTTCAGGTGAGTTTGTTGTTGTGAGCGTGAGTGGATCACGGTAGCGTCTAATTAATCTATGTAGGCGCAGTGCAAATGAAGCCAGGCCGAGCTCCTGCTCACAAACAAAATCACTGAATCCTGTGACAAGTTCCGTATCTTCCTGCTGATGATGAGCATCAATCAATGCTACCACTGGTTCGCGACCAGCCAATAATTGGAAATGCTGAGCAATTTCTTTATCTGCATCACGCCAATCGACAATTTGACAATCGTATTCAACGGGTGAGTGATCGTCAACCTCAGTTAATGTACCTTCAAACTCCTCAATTACAAACCCACCCGAAGCCAACGCATCAATAATGCCTTTTTCAATACGCCTGCCTTGCAAATGGTTGACGCGTAGTTTTATTGATTGCGTTAGACGCGACATGGTCAGGCGTTTTGATACAACGCATATGCGGCGTCAACACCGGCACCTGGAACCGATTTAAATCCGTGCCGCCTAAGCACCGCTTCCAGAGAGCTAAGACAACGCAACACATTTGATTTCCTGCATACATAGCCCATAGTACCAATGCGCCATATTTTGCCATCCAGCGGACCAAACGAAGTGCCAATCTCGATACCGAAATCGTTCAACATATCGCTTCTAACAGCAGCCCCGTTACCGCATGAAGCCGGGATATAAATTCCGGTTACATTGTCCATTAAGTTATTTTGATCACCAAACAATTCAAGACCCATTGCGACCAGCCCGGCCCTGAGAGCTGCACTGGTTTGTTGATGGCGATGCTGACATGCAACCAGACCTTCTTCGAGCAGTATTCGTGCGCACTCGCGAGCTGCGTAAAGCATGCTGGCAGACTCTGTATGGTGATTTAGACGATCAGGGCCCCAGTAATCCATCAACATAGGCAGATCAAAATAGTTGGACTGTATTATCGGCCCATCAGCATCACGTGTACCTGGTGCTCTAATTCCTGCTTCGGTGTGCTTACGATCAAGCACCCGGGCAGCAATCTGGTCATTAAAACTGATCGGTGACGAACCTGGCGGCCCAGACAAACATTTTTGTAGTCCCGCGCTAACAATGTCAATTCCCCATTCATCGACAGGAAGTGCGTTACCGCCTAAACTTGCAGTCGCGTCAACGTAAAGAATGCAGTTATGGCGTTTGCAAATTTCTCCCAAGTCTTTTAATGGTTGTTTGACGGTTACAGAAGTATCGCCTTGGCTAATTGCAACAACAGCGGGTTTGTATTTCTTTATAGCTGTTTCGAGCTCATCAGCTGTAAATACTTTTCCCCATTCGGTTTCAATGCTGACAGCGTTGGCACCTGAGCGCATGGCAATCTCTTTTAGCAAGTGACCAAAGCGACCGAATATTGGTGCAAGCACCGTATCACCAGGTCGTATTATGGATGTCAGGCATGCTTCTATACCTGCTCTTGCGGTGCCATTGATCAGAATGGTTTGCTGATTGCTGGTCTCAAATACCTGTCGGTACAACACTTGCACTTGATCCATATAGCGGGTAAATTGTGGATCGAATTGACCTTGTAATGCAGTAGACATGGCGCGCAATACACGCGGATAAACATCAACTGGACCGGGACCCATTAATAATCGCGGTTCGGGGTCAAGCTCTTCAAACAACGTGGGCCTGTTAGACACTATTGAATTCTCTATAAAGTTCTATGGTTGAGTGGTTAAGCGGGGACTTTGCAAATATTGATTAAAGTTTGCATTAGCACATTTGCACCGGCTACTGCATCATCGCGAGAGGTAAACTCATCGGGATGATGACTTATTCCCCCCTTACAACGCACGAATAGCATGCCGATTTTGGTAAGTGCGGCCATTGCCGCAGCATCATGCCCAGCGCCGCTTGGTAGCGTTAACGCACTAATTCCATGTAAGCTCATTGCTTCTTGCATACATTGCATTATACCTTGATCGCAGTCAACCGATTCTGCCTCATGCACAAAATCGATTTCAACAACAATGTTACGCTGTTGACATAACGTTGTGATTTCGTTGACAACGGTCTGTACTCGCTCGCCGCGCAAATCGTTTGATGCAGCTCTTATGTCCACGCTAAATTCTACATCGCCAGCGATGACGTTACCGGCACCTGGTTTGGCTTCCATCCAGCCGACAGTGCCGACAAGCCCTTGTTGCCCGCTACAATATGATTCGATTAAGGTAACGCAATGCGCCGCAGCCACTAGTGCGTCGCGTCGCATATTCATGGGTACAGTCCCGGCGTGCCCTGCCAGGCCAGTTAGCTTGACAATGAGTCGAGTAGCGCCAGCAATGCTTGATACAACACCAACGGCTTGGTCTTTGTTTTCCAGAACCGGACCTTGCTCAATATGCAGTTCTAAATAGGCGTGTATATCTTCAGGCTTTCGTTGTGCTTTCGGGATGTCACGCACATCGGAGCCAAAATTCTGAAGTGCATCACTAAAAGACACACCGTTTTCGTCTACGCGCTCCAATACAGCAGTGTCGAAATGACCTGTTACAGCTCGGCTGCCTAAATAAGTAGATTGATACCTTACCCCTTCTTCATCGGCAAAACCGATAACTTCAACCGCATAAGGCAATCGATGTTCACTTTCGTACAAACTTTCGACACAGGCAAGCGCACTGAGCAACCCTAGCATGCCATCATAGCGACCTGCATTAATCACAGTGTCAAGGTGTGAACCCATCATGATCGCCGGTGCACTGTCACTGTCAAGCGCCTCGTAACGACCAACGATATTGCCGATAGCATCTTCCCTAACGCTCATGCCGGCAGCTCTCATCCATGTGGCCACCAAATCATTTGCTCTGCGGTGTTCCACGCTGGCAAAGCGCCTGGTCAAACAGTGAGATGATTCAGAAATAGCCGCCAGTTCGTTAATTCGAGCCATGATTCTGTTGGCTGCAAATTCGGTAATCGATTGTTTTTTAGCAAGTAAAGACATGGGTTTGGATAGTATCAGTTCTGACCCATCAGTTGATACCCCGACACATCATAGAACAGCACAAGTTCCCTATTTATCAGCTACCAGTGGCCTGGATTTTTCTACTTTTCAGAATAAAGATTGTTAGCGTTTAACCGGGTTTGGCGCAAAATATCGCTACAAAGCACAAACCCTGTCAACCAGTCCCAGCCGGACGATTCACCTATCAGATCAATCAGCCGCTGGAATTCACAGGCAGGTGTTGACGGGTAGTCGTAGTAAGCTCGCACAAGTGCGTCGAGTCGTTCACCGGTTTCACCGAGCGCCGATTGTTCAATCATTGCAAATGACACTTGTGTCGTCGATTGCAGTGCAAAAGCGTGAATGCTGGTCCACAAAGCACCGGCGACTTCAGCAAAACCGTGAATACGTAAAGCTATGAGTACACCACAAAGAAAATCGTCTCCTGAAGGCGTCAGACCAGGGCCAGCGCCTATCAATTTTTCAAACAACCCCGAGTCGAATAGATTGTTTGAAACTAGTTCACCACATTCACCACATTCACCACATTCACCACATTCGGCACAGTTAATACGCAACTGATTCGCCAATTGCACTATTGCGGGCATGACAAAACTAACCAATTCAGATTCAACGTTGCTAGCACCCACAAAACTTGTTGAAATGGCGGCTGTGGTAGTGGTCGAGTATTGTCGCAACAGCGGTGCCAATCCTGCCGAAGGCATCGTTAATTTTGCTAACAATTTTTGCTGAATGACGGGTGTTCTGTAACAAGACATATCATCACACGACATGTCATCACACAACATGGGCACATACAACTCTGCACCGCGTGAATCTATAAAAACACGATTATCAATCAATAAGTACTCTGCCGAAAGCTGCACAGTGGCTCCAATGATTAAGCATTGCGGTAGAGCCTGTACTTTTTTATCAAACAAACCAGATATTGAGCTAGCACCAATCGTATTTAGTCCAATACAAACTAATTGTTCATTGCATTGTAGATAAACGCAGCGTTCGAACCTCATAATCACTGTACCGAGTGCGTTCCGTTGACCCAATGATTGAAGTACTTGCCCAACTGAACACAACTCAGCCACTGCCTGTACTGGCGCTGAACTCTGATTACACAAACGCATTATCAGTTAGGATGTGCGTACCAGTCTTTCCCACCAACGCAGACTGAGCATCGTCCAGATGGCAAATCACCACTCGCTGACCACCACCTTCTATAAAGCGAATAGCAGCTTCTATTTTTGGCCCCATACTGCCTTCCGGAAAATGACCTTCACGCTTGTAGCGTTTTATGTCACTCAATGAAACATGATCTAACTCTCGTTGGGTGGGCTTACCAAAATTAATAGCGACTTTTGTGACAGCTGTAAGAATCATCATGACAGGAATACCGATCACGTTTGCCATGTGTGCAGAGGTCATGTCCTTATCGATTACCGCCGCAACACCTTCTCGTAAACCCTTTGCTTTTCGAATAACCGGAATACCGCCTCCTCCACCGGCTATTACAATGGTTCCACGGCGGGCTAATACCTGCACTAACGACACATCACATATATGCCTTGGCTTTGGTGATGGCACAACATGTCGCCACCCGCGGCCAGAGTCTTCCCGCATCAGCCAACCTAACTCTTTGCTTATATTAGCGGCATCTTCTTCACTGTAAAAAGCGCCAATGGGTTTAGTGGGATTGTCAAACGCCGGGTCGTCCTTATCGACTTCCACTTGCGTAAGCAACACAGCGCAGTGTCGCTCATTGCTAATTTCGCGTAACGAATTCTCTATAGCCTGCATGAGTAGATAGGCGATTCCACCCTGACTGTGTGCCACACAGATATCCAGTGGCATTGGTGCTATCCTATCGCGCGTTAACACTTGCCTCATAAGAATTTTTCCGACTACCGGCCCGTTGCCATGCGTGATAATCAGTTCGTTGTCAAGCGAGGTTAACGGTAACAACGACTTCGCCGTGTTTGCGGCCATGGCGGCTTGTTGTGCAGATGTACCTTCGATATCTTCCGGATGAGTTGCATTGCCACCCACTGCAACAAGCAACCGGGCTGGAATATCGAAGGTTTTGTTTATACCGATAATTGTGCTCCCACACTTCTGAGAGCTAATTGAGTAGCAACGGCATTACTGGCGGCTACGACAACACCTGCGTCTCTGAGTACCCTTATTTGTCGGCTACGCTGCTGCGGGTCGTCATCTGTACCAGTAACCGAGGCGATGATATCGATATCAGCCTGCCGATGGTGTTCGAGACTGGCGACAAACTGACTTGCGGGGTCGGCGTGCGCACCATAACCGATAACAATATCAACAAGTAAAACGCCAACCCGATTATCTGCTAGTGCAGTTTTGACAACGGCATTGCGGATACTGGGTTCAATCATCGGATGTGGCTTGCCTTGCGTAAATTCATCAGCACCTAGATCGATCAAGTGATGGCCATCCACACTGGCCTCGATACCAGGCAAAGAAACATTTGAAGAAACCGCCAGGCCGGCTTTCTTGAAGAGTACAAGAGACTCTGTACACAAGGTTCCTCCACAAAATAAACCTCGTATAAACTTACCCACCCTTTGATTCTCATTAAAAGAATGCTGATTCATCGAATGTAACGAGGATTGCCCCAATGCCTGGCAGGCAGCTTCTGTTAGTGTGCCTGCCCAAGTGCAATTTTCTGGTAAAGCCGGCGTGCTTCCACCTAGAAAACAAATGGTATAAGGTTTACTGGATTCGGCCGCTTTATTGAGTACCCGCGCCGCAACAAGCTCTGATGGCGGCTTTGACACCAATATTATGTGTCGGGTACCCGCGTGTTTCTCCAATGCATCCATGGCCATGAGTGTTGAAATTCCACCAACTGATTCTTGTAAATCACGCCCACCAACACCTATGGCCTGTGAGATTCCTTGCCCATACTGCGCAACCAGACAAGTGATTTCTTGAATGCCAGTACCCGACGCACCAATGACACCAATGTCGCCGTTCGGAACCTTGTTAGCGAACGCTAAAGGCACTCCGTTTATTATTGCCGTGCCACAGTCTGGCCCCATAACTAACTTGCCAAGTCGACGAGCTTCTTGTTTTAGTTCGGTCTCATTTTCAATTGGCACATTGTCACTGAATATCATAACGTGCAAACCGCGGCGCAGCGCCTTGCGCGCTTCACTAACAGCGAACGCACCAGGTACCGATATAAGAGCTAAGTTTATTGATGGTCGAGTTGCGACTGCACTACGAACACTTTTAGGGCGCCACTGCGTACCGGTTTGACTTTCGTTGGGAGTATCAAGCAGTTTCTCAGCCTCATTCAATGCACCTGTTACAACCGCTTCGCTATCACCCCTAATACCAATGATAAGGTCTGCCGCAGATGCATCGCCAGAAACTACATCTAGCAATCCGGCATTCTCCATAATTTCAATATTTGAAGGTGTGCCCATCATCATCGCCGCTTCGTCAATACCAGGGATGGCTGCGAGCGTTTTAGAGAATCGCATTAACGCAACAGAATCCAGATAAAACTTTCGCCGAATTTTACTAGCGCAATAACCGCTCATGACACGCCTTCCTGATCAGCAAAAGCATGCAGAGCATCGGTAAAGCACTGCATTGGAGCGCGAACTACCCCTGCGCCAACTTGACCAATTCCCGGTTTCTTATGTGCAATACCGGTGTTAATGGTCGGCGTTACACCTATTTCGACGACGCGTCTGATGTCGATACCAGTAGGAACACCAATGTAATCCATCGCAGGAATTGTCCATTCAGGGTTTTGTGAATAACAAATCTCACTCATATCCTTGGTAAATATGGCCGCGTCTGATGCTGCACCGGCGCCTACAAACCCTGCCACAGCTGGCGAAGCGCCCATTGCGAACCCACCCAGGCCTATAGTTTCGACAATAGTAGAATCGCCCATATCCGGATTGGCGTCGTCTTCGGAGTAACCAGGAAAATACAAACCTTCAGGCATTTCTACCGGTGCCGTAAACCAGGTGTCTCCCAACCCACTCACTCTAATACCGAAATCTGTGCCATTGCGGGACATGGCAGTAACAATAGTTGAATGCTCAATGTTACGCGCCGGGTCCATAATAGCCTTACCGGCCGCCATACCAACGTTTAAGAAAAACTGATCATTACCGCCCATAAATTTTAGCGACCCTGTCAACAACTCTTTACTGGTCGATACGGCTGCCATGTACGGCGATAACTCTCTTAATAGCAGACCAGAACAGGCAACATTGCGTTGATGCATTTCATCACCCATGGTTAATCCACGCGCTACAATATTTTTTAAATTGATACCGCCACTTAATTTCAATGCATCAGACATAAGCGGTGCCAGCGAATCTTTTAGCCAGTGAAGCCTTTTTAATACGCTTTCGTCATTACCGCCAAACCGCATAACCTTGCCAAGACCTTCATTGATTGCACAGTAAGCACTGTTTCCTGATGATCGGTTCAGTGCGACCATTACAGGCACACTGCGTGTTGTCATGCCAGTCATCGGACCAACAGCATTGTAGTGATGATTGGGTTGAAAATTGAACGCACCTGCAGCTGCTTGCGACATGGCGTCGTTCAGATTTTGCGCCCACCCTTCGAACACGGCAATACCGGCGATTGCTCCTTGCATAGGACCGCACATGCGCTCCCATTCGATGGGTGGTCCGGCATGCAGAATAAGTTTGTCTTCAGCCAATTCAGGTATAGCATCAACCGCAGGAATCACATCGACAAGCACTGGATCGCCTGCCAGCATGGTATCGACTGCACGCTGATTAGCCTGCTCAATGCATTCCATGCTAACTACCCAATTTTGACAACAAATCCGCAAGCACCGGATCGCCGTCCGCAGGTGGCCGCCAATCCAGTTGCGTAACAGCTACTTCAAGTTTGGACAAATCGTCAGCAAAACCGTCCAAACCAATCGTAAGAATGTCTAGTGGTTGTTCAAACAGCATCTCTGCATCAGAATCGAGACGTGATTTTTCCAAGAAAACCTCCAAATTAAGGCTATAGAATAATGAAGACTAATTGACACAAGCTGCTAGCGAATACCCGTCTTACCGGTTGGGATATTAACACGCGCAGTAACAATCAATACCCCATTCTTCACAACAGGCAAGCGTGCGACGAATTGCGTGACGTGTGCACAGAATTCTGGGTACTATGCTGCACACGAATTAAAGCCAAATCAGCGGATTACTTCAACATGCTTAATACTAAACGCACCTACAATGGAATGGTCGTAGCTCCACACCACTTAGCATCTCAGGCCGGACTGCGGGTTCTCCGGGAAGGTGGCAACGCAGTAGAGGCAATGATCGCAGCTGCCAGCACCATTGCTGTAGTTTATCCGCATATGAACGGCCTTGGTGGTGATAACTTCTGGTTAATACGCTCGCCCAAGGACGGCGTGAACTCAATTGACGCATGCGGTGCTGCGGCGGGGCTGGCAAGCCTGGATTTTTACAAAAACCATCAGTGTACAAACATACCTGATCGCGGCCCACTGGCTGCGCTGACTATGGCGGGTGCTGTCAGCGGCTGGCAGAGGGCGTACGAGTACAGCCAACAGTCGCTGGGCGGTAAGTTACCGTTGTCCCGCTTGCTGGAAGACGCAATTTACTACGCGAACGACGGTGTATCTGTCACCGGTACACTAGCAAGAAATGCGGCCGAAAAACGTACGCAGTTAGAGACGCAGCCGGGCTTCAAAGATATATACATGCCTGATGGCAAAACCGTAATTGAAGGCACCAGATTTCGTCAAAAAAATATTGGTTCCACGCTTGAATCGCTGGTTAAAAGCGGTCTAGCGGATTTCTACCACGGCGAACTGGCCGAATCCATGGCAACAGAACTTGAGGCCGCCGGTAGCCCATTGCGGATTGATGATTTTCAACGCCATAAAGCACTGACGCCTACACCCCTATCACTGAAGGTATGCGGGCACACCGTGTTCAATATGCCACCGCCGACACAGGGCCTGGCTTCACTGTTGCTACTGGGCGTTTACGAAAAGCTCGGCACTTTCTCAAAAGAGAATGAAGACTTCGTGCACGCATTGGTTGAGGCCAGCAAATGCGCGTTCAGGATTCGTGATTCCCATGTTGGCGATCCCGCCTATATGAGTGAGCCTGCAGAGTCTTTTCTGGACGACTCAACGCTTTCTCAGCTGGCAAATCTTGTTGACCCGTTACACGCAGCACCATGGCCTGATGCCGCAACCAGTGGTGATACCGTTTGGCTAGGTGCAATGGATAAAAACGGTACGGCTGTCAGCTTTATTCAAAGTGTGTATTGGGAGTTCGGCTCTGGACTTGTATTGCCAACAACGGGTATAACCTGGCAAAACCGCGGTACCAGTTTTTCGCTCGACAAACAACACCACAATTATCTTGCGCCACACCGACGACCATTTCACACCATTCAACCTGCGCTGGCCGAGCTATCTGACGGCCGAGTACTTTCATACGGAACAATGGGTGGCGAAGGTCAGCCACAAACACAGGCAATGATTTTTACACGCTATGTACTAAACAATATGCCGTTGCAAAGTGCTATCACAGCACCACGTTGGTTACTGGGAAGGACATGGGGTAGCGAGGCAACTAATTTAAGAATAGAAAACCGATTCGATCAATCTGTAATAAACGCGCTAATTGAACGAGGCCATGACGTTGAAGTTGTTGGCGCTTTTGAAGAAATCATGGGACATGCGGGTGCGCTGGTGCTTAACACAGACGGATTGATTGAAGCAGCCGCTGATCCGCGCAGCGATGGCAGTGCTGCGGGTTTCTAATACAATCGATTTCGACTTAAATGCAGTTTAAAGCTGATCATGTACTTCATTTGTTGTTTAAGGTAATGCAAATGTCATAGATTGATACAGGATGGTTGAACAGGTGCGGTTTTGCTTTACATTAAGGTTTCAACCACAAAAAAGTAACAATCACATGGCTATTGATACAATCAGACGTTCATTAATCAAAGCAACTGCACTGGCTACTGGTGCAACTATAAACCCGATCGTTGCAGCTGCTGCATGCAACCATAGCGTACCTGCCGATACTGTGACATCAACCGCTATTCGAGGAACTGGTTTAGTTGTTAGTTTTGGCGAAAAGCCAAGCGTCGATGGTAGCCGGCAAGTGATAGTCACTAATACCAATGATCAACCGGTTACGTTGTCGTATGTTTATCCCGGTATTGTATCCACACCCGATGGCCAATACGATTTAAATTCATTGTTGGTCAATGGCTCACGAGAATTCGCTGCCAAACATGCGACCACGTTAACCATTAAAGTTGCCAATGGTGCTCTATTGAATCAGGGCTTTGATA
Source organism: uncultured Granulosicoccaceae bacterium (assembly GCA_938045275.1). Lineage (GTDB taxonomy): Bacteria > Pseudomonadota > Gammaproteobacteria > Granulosicoccales > Granulosicoccaceae > Granulosicoccus. Next base: position 2,855 of record CALIMV010000247.1, on the reverse strand, counting down.
AGCAAGCACAAGCTGTGCGAACAAGTGAATCAACTATTCATGTTCGTACCACTTATGCAAACGTGAATGGAGGCCGACCGGTGACCACCGTTCGTCAGCTGATTTCCTAACATCTCCATGCGACTATACAAGACAAGACGTGTTTGAAAATACGAATATAGTTCGCACCAAAATTGGTCAGTAGATTCAAGTTACGGGTCGGCGCGCCGAAGCGGGCTCTTTGTTTATGTACGGCTTACTGCATGCTGTAATTTTCATTACGTAGTCGCTCTGCGATGACCTCGATATGCGCAGGCCCAACTTCACAACATCCACCAACAATATCGGCTCCCTGCTCGACCCATTGCATAACAAAGTCGGCATAGTGTTTGGGCCCTAGGTCGTGCCGGGCTTGAAGAGAATCAACGGTACCACCAGGCTCCAATGCGTCTATAGACGTAAACCCATTAGCGTATGCCCCAACAGAACCGGTCCCTGAACACAGGGACTGCCAGGAGGCATTGATCGCTTCAGGTTTACTGCAGTTAAGCAATTTTGCATCAGCACCAATCTCATCAATTGTTTCAACCGCATCACAAAGCTCATCACCATTTCTAAGCGTAGCCGAACAGTCATCAGCGACAGTCAGGCCAACCCATACAGGCAAACTGGTTTCTCGGGCAGCCGTCAGTGCCGCACAGGCTTCTCTTATGGAAGCCATGGTTTCACATATGAATAAATCTACATGTGGCTGCTCAACTTCCACAATACGTTGATAAGTGGAACGCATAATATGCTCTTCCGGTGCTTGCTCGGGTCGATAACTGGCAACCAGCGGCGGTAGACAGCCTGCGATTCGCACACCCTCGACACCCGCCCTTTCGCGTGCGTCGGTGGCTATCTGCATAGCTTTTTTCTGAAGCGATTCGAACATGGATTCATCTGCGTCTCGTGAAAGACGCTCCGGTGTTGCCGAATAAGTGTTTAACGTAATAACTCTCGCTCCAGCATTGATAAAATCGACGTGTAAATCACGCACAATGTCTGGATAATCCATCATTACTTGGGCCGACCAAAGCGGCGTTGGTTTGGCGCCACTGCGTCTAAGCAGCTCTTGTCCCATTCCACCGTCAATTAGCGTTATCTGTCTGCTTGGATTGTTCATATAGCTATGATTAATAATGTGTAGGTTGTAAATTACATGAAGCGAAGTAGCTTATTGGTTGTAAGCGACACAGTTTAGTCCAGTGCGTACTGGTCTTCCAGTCAATCAAACATAGTTCGAAATAGCTGATTCAGTTGCTGCTGCATATGAACCACCAAACTTGATAGCGTGAACAATCAGAGGTGCCAACTGATGTAAAGCGACTCTTGACTCCCAATCATTTTGCAATGGATAAATCTCTTGGTATGTATTAAAACACTCTTTTCCGTAGCCTCCGAACAGGCGCATCATAGCAAGATCAAATTCCCGATGTCCGCCATGCGCAGCAGGGTCAATCAGCCAACTCTTTCCTTGCAAATCGACCACTCTGTTCCCGGCCCAAAGATCTCCATGCAGCAAACAGGCAGCCTCATCAGCTGCGCCAAACTCAGCCAGTTTTCCGGTGAGTTTTTCAATCTTGGCTATACAGCTTATTGATAAAGCATTTTTGTCATAGGCTAATTTCGCGAGAGGCAACAGTCTTCTCGTGGCATAGAATTCCTTCCACGAATCACAGGCCATGTTTGGCACTGCCTGGCTGCCGGTAGTGCGTCCATCAGGTCGGCCAAAACAGGTGAATTCAGATTTATGCAGTTTTGCAAGTTCCTGACCAAATAGACTTTCCGTATCAGGTGCTTCCCTACCTATGTCAACCCACTCCATAGCCAGAAATGGTGGGTCATCACTCACTGCCAATACTTTGGGGACATTGACGTGGCCAGTGGCTCGAAGCCATTCCAAACCAGTCGCTTCAGTGGTGAAAAAAAAGGCTGGTGGGTTTAAATGTGTTTTTACAAAGATCTGCTCATCATCAGAGAGTTTGGCTTGATAGGCCTGAGCAAAATCACCACCTCCAACAGTTGACAGTGTGGCTAACTCAGTATTGAGCTGTTTTTCTAGAACTTGTTTCCAAATTTCAGTCATGTCGCTCATTATACAGCTATGATGACGAGATACGATCACGGCAAGCTCAGAACTGTGTGTAGTACGGACAGATGGCCTAACCCTGTACTCCTCATCATTCAAACGTACGGAAGAAACGAAAAATAATTATTAAGTGATAAACCTAAAACCCAATAGCACAGCATTGCAAGCCGTGTTTATGATGCTTGGTGCAACCATGCTATTGGCTAGTATGCACAGCCTGGTACGGCTGCTAAGCAGTGATTTACACCCGTTCGTCATTGTATTCTTTCGAAACCTGTATTGTAGGTGCTGTGATTATTTTTTGCGCTCGGTGGTACATTATTTTTCGCGATTCAAAAGTTACACCCGCTGCAATAAAACCAGTGGTAGATCTATCACGCGCCTTGTAACATACCATTCATACCTTTAATTGGATGGTATAACTCTAAACACAGCCCCCTTAGTTTATACACCTGTGGCCATATTCGTTTTTTGCGTGTTATAGATAGCAAACTTTGCGCTCTGTACTACTTAATGCGTTTTTTAACAAAATACCAACTGCTCACGTTTCCAACGATAGCGAACGGAACAAATGCATAAAACACCCATTTGGCTATAGTCTGGATTTCAACGACACTTGAAAAAGCTGAGTACCCTAAACTATTAGCAATCACACCAGCATAAGCCGCACCAAGCGCAAATCCGATTTGTTGAGTAACCGGAAGTATTGATGACGCTCGGTCTTTATCGTCGTTCAATGCAAAAC
>CALIMV010000246.1 GCA_938045275.1 uncultured Granulosicoccaceae bacterium | reverse complement strand
GAAGTTCATTTTCACGAATGCCGAGTAAAATCATCCCTCGCTCGCTGTCAAAAAATATGCGTATCGCGACGCAAGCTAGGGTGACTATTAAACAGGTGTATGCAAACAGCGAGAATCCAAGTTGGCGCTCAGCTGGTTGATAACCGAAAAAAGTAGGAGATGCGAGATTTAGCCCATCGGTGCCACCGATAATATGCATTTTGGCGAGTGTGCCGTATAAGATCATGGACAGCGCCAGAGTCAACATGGCAAAGAAGATGCCACGGTAATTTGCCAATAGCGGGCCAAAAATCGCGCCCACAATAACGGCAACAAGCACACCTATTAGTGTCAATAGAAATATATCAGTTACACCCAACCATTGTCCTAAAAGTGCCGCTACGTAAGCACCGATTCCGTAGTACAGGCCTTGTCCAAACGACACTAGCCCGGCTCGCATCAAGCAGATCACGCCCAGGGCAACCAGGCCTTTGGCAAACGCCATAGTGCCCAAAAACATTGCCCAGTCCGGCATATAAAAACCTGCAACCAGAAGTAGTGCAAGCGCCGGCAATGCGATTGCCCCGAGTTTGCTATACGAATTCATATTTTTCGAGCTTGTGTTTTCTGAAATAATCCTTCTGGTCGAAAAATCAGTACAGCAGCCATCACAAGATAAATACTAAACAGCTCTGCTTCAGGTAACAGGTGAACCGACGCGGCTCTGGCAAGCCCGACAAAGAGAGCGCCAATAGCAGCACCCTCGATTGAGCCCAAGCCACCAATAATGACTACTGCAAAAGCAACAATAATGACATTCACTCCGATACCGGGCGACACCGAAATCATCGGGGCGGTTAGTGCACCACCAAGCGCTGCCAGAAAAACACCGAGCGAGAAGGAGATCATAAACACACGGTTGACGTTGATTCCCATGGTTTGACTCATTTCTCGATCATGAATAACCGCTAAAATCACTTTGCCGGGGCGAGTTCGATTTAACCAGTACCAAATTGAAATTCCGACCACGATAGCTACTGCAATCACGAGAAAATCGTAGGTCACATAGAACAGTGGACCAATCTCCACATTACCAAGTAAGGAGTAAGGTTCCGTAACGAACAGAGGACTAACTCCCCAAATCAGCTTGATCAAATCTTCGAGGATCAGAAACACACCGTAAGTGACTAACACCAAAATCACATGATCACGGCGGTAGAAGTGCCGCAACAGTCCACGCTCTAGCAAGGGCCCAAGCAGCAGCGCGACAACAAGCGCGGCTAATACCATAACCAGGTAGACTCCGAACTCGAAGCTGCCACCACCGTACATGTAATAAGCGCCTACGGCACTTGCAGTGGCATAGGCGCCAATTGCATAAATACTACCGTGCGCCAGGTTCAGAATATTAAGTACGCCGAATACCAGCGTCAGTCCGACCGAGACAATAAATAACCACGCACCATAAATAAGACCATCGACGAGGATGACAGCTAGGAGTTCCACTACTGGCTAATCCACAGCGGACTGATTATTATTTTTATTCGACAGAAGAACATTATTGATCCGAATTGGATCAATCGCACTTGGCGCCAGGAAACCCCGCGTTTATCCAATCATTGGCCTTGGTTCCTTCGGGTGGGTTAACACACTCTGCGCCGTAGTAAACGAGATCGACTAGTTCCATCTGATTTGTCTCGCTATTCCACTTAGTTGTCCCGATTGCGTTTGGCTGAATTGCCTGATGACCGTCAGCAAGTGCCATGCTTATCTCTCCGGAAGGTGCAGTCCAGGACAACCCTTTCATTGCCGCTGCAAGTTCCTCATCGGTTGGCTTTTTGCCACCGTTTGCATCCATGGCTTTCTCAACCGCAACCTTCAATCCCAGCAGAGCTTGCCACATACGAAACGGAGCTTGTACTGGAAATACGTCGTAACGCTTTTCGTATTCTTCCCACAGTATTGTCGTGAGCTCATCTCCTCGAGGTCGCGCAGCGAGACCGTTCACACCACGTGCTCCAATGATTACGCCGTCCGGCATCTTGTCATTAAGTTGTGGTAGAACATGGTCGCCAGCTGACAAGGCAACCTGACTACGGGAAAACAGACCTCGGGGAGCAGCTTGCAATACCAGCGCTTGAAGGTCTCCACCCCAAAGACTTGAATGGACAATATCAGCTTTCTTGCGGACAAGCGCAGAGATCTCGGTGCCATACTGTCCGGCAAAAATCTTAGGAAACAGCGCGGTTTCCGCTTGAGAGTTTGGATTTAACTGTGATGCTGAGGCGACAAAGTCAGCCCAGGAATCCTGACCCCAGGAATAGTCCTGATTAATACCTGCGATCGAGTCCATTTTAATGCCCCTGGACTCGATATACTTCGCCAGCGATATGTTGTCCATCGCAGCATGCGCTGCTGTACGAAAAACATACTCATAACTTCCTTCTTCAAAAACACGTGGCGAACCACAATCATAGAGCAACGTAAATGCCTTCAATTCGTCTGCGACTGGCGGTATAGCCAAACAATCGCCAGAGGATACGTACCCAAGAACTGTATCAACCTTTTCACGTTGAATCAGATTGCGAAATTCCTGAACCTGTTTTGTGGCACCACCTGCTTCATCCACTACTGTCGCTTCTATCTGTAATCCACCGAAACCGGGTTTATCATAAGGTGGAGGTAACAATCCGCCCTCATTTAACATTTCTATTAACATCTCTCCGCCGTTCCAGGCCGGGACTCCAAAACTTTCCGCAGCACCGCCAGACAGAAAGGTAACAACGCCAACACTGAATTTTTCACCATCCTGGGCGTATGCATGATGAGATGCCGCCACAGTCAAAATACAGGCAGCTAAATTACGAATTAGCTTTTTGCTTGTTACTCGTGAAGTTGAAAGTTCCATATGTATTTCTCCAGTATCCTTGATAAGCTGGATGGGTCTAGCTGCAACTCTGCCCGGAAACCAAGTACCTTTCGCGACCACACCCAAATAGTCCTTGCATTTTTTCCCGAAAACGCAGATTAATCTTGTGTAGGGGTGCACCCCTTTTTGTGAATCCATCTACCCGATGGATTCGGGCAGCAGCTTAGAAGAGCATCTCACCAGACATGAGTCAATTGGGCCTGTCAACTACATACCGTTTTATCTTTCGATGAATGGTCACTCCACCGATAAGGCTGCAGCAAGCGGGCGCTGCGATTTCAATGACGTCCATGGCCATCAGTTTAATTCTTTCGGCTCGTTGGCGGCTCGTCGATAGCATCTTGGGAGGGCCCGATAAATCTTACGTGGCTCAGCGCTGGCTGGGTTTTATTGCCCTCTCCGGAGCTCTACTGCATTGGGCGCTCGCTTCATCGGTTGGTTCTGGTGTTCTAACATTGCTGGCGGAAAGTGGTGAAAATGTTGGCGTATTGGCGGTTGGCGCACTTCCGTGGACACTTAGCTCGGCAAGGTAATACAATTAAATGTATGGCCGTATTTAATGTGCCTTTCGTTTGCATTAAAAATTGCTCGCAAGCGCATTATTTAGATATGTGAATTCGTAGCAAGATGCAAACGAGACAACAGCCTTAGCATCTCGATACAAACAGCGGCGCTAAGCAACCAAGTGCTTACCCAGAAATTCACTCAATGGTTCGCAGACTAAGCCACTATCACTGGTGAGTGAGACATGCCCGTCTTTTATCGACATAACATCACCACACAATTCGGTTCGCAAGCTATTGTCATTTACGTCCATCTCACAAACTGAGTTAGCTCCAATGGCGGCGGACAACGATAAAGCGGCCATTTGCCCAACCGCGCTGCCCATAAAATGCGGCCAAAGTGCTGCACCATCGGGTAAGCGCTTAGCCAGATCTAACGCACCTGTAACACCACCCCACTTCGCAACGTCGGGTTGCAATACTTGCATTCCGGCATTGGCCATCGCCAGAAAATCCTCTACACCGTAAATGTTTTCGCCTCCTGCCAGTTGAATTGATGTGGCATTCGCCAAAGCTTCCCAATCTTTCAGGCTGGTGTTTGCCGGCAGTGACTCTTCAGCAAAAAGCAAATTGAACTGTTCAAGGGACTGTAGTGATGTTTTGGCACGTTCTAAATCCCACATTTGGTTACTGTCAACCATCATGCGCGCACCATCGGGTAACAACGAAGCGGCTCGCTCTACCAGAGCTCTATCGTCATCATTCAGAAAACCAATTTTCACTTTAAAATAGGTCTGCCCCAATTTGAAGTGATGCGGAATAAGGCGATCCAGATCATTAGTGTTAATAGAACTTGCGTAGGCTGGTGCAACGGTTTTGGACAAGCCCATAAAATGCGCAAAGGATACGCCCGATTTACGCAGTGTTAAATCCCAAAGCGCGGTATCCAACCCGGCCAGGATATGTTCAAACACACAGCTCTGACCGACATGCAGAAAGTAAACAGACAGTTGTTGACGCAATTGCTGCTCAATTTCTCGTGGCTCAACATAGTTTAAACCCAATAGTTTTGGCTTGATAACGTCTTCAACAATATGCGCTTTATGAACATTTGCTCGTGGTGGGAAGTTTGCCCATATCTCGCCCCACCCGTGGCAGCCATCGCTATCAACCAGGCGAACCAGCAATGCCGGTCGTTTCGGCATGGTACCCAGCGGCATGTTTGGAGACACACCGCCCTCTACCCGAATGGGATAGAGTTCCAGTTTGGCCAGTGTTATGTTGTTATTAAAAACCATGTCAGCTCAACAGCGTGTTAAGTTTTTCGTTTCATTAACTCACGACACGCAATGGCAATAGCTGAGCTATCCAAGCCAAATTTTTTGAGCAAGTAATCGGTGGAGCCGCCTTCGCAAAAATGGTCTTGCACACCAACGCGTTTAAAGGGCAATCCAATACCAGCATCTGCCAGCACTTCAGCCACAGCTGACCCAAGACCACCAATCACATTATGGTTTTCGGCTGTGACTATGGCGCCTGTCGCACTCGCACGTTCCAGTATCAAATCGCGATCAATCGGTTTGATGGTATGCATATCAACAACAGCCGCATCGATGCCCTCATGGGATAAAAGCTCAGCTGCACCCAAAGCCTCAACCACTTCCAGGCCAGCGGCAATAATGGTGACATCGTTGCCAGCTCGTTGCACCACACCTTTTCCATACGCCAACGGAAGTTGTGTGATTGGGTCTTCGGTTATTTTTTCAGGGCGCTTCATACGCAGATAAACGGGCCCATCATGTTCCAATGCCAGTTGAACAGCAGCAGCATGGTATTGCGGGCCAGAAGGTTCCAACACCATCATGTTAGGTACGCTTCGCATTAACGCGACATCTTCAATCGCCTGATGTGATACACCAAGAATAGTTGCCACACCGGGTAAGAATCCAACTATTTTAACCGGCAGGTTGGGGTACGCTGCCTGCATAGTGATTTGATCCAAACAACGTTTAGTAACAAACGCACAAAAACTATGCACGAAAGGTATTTCACCTGAGCGTGCCATACCACCGGCAATACCAATCATATTGGCTTCGGCAATACCCACATTATGAAATCGATCGGGCAGTTCATCGCGAAAACGATCTGTTTCTGTTGGCGGCGTCAGGTCGGCTGATAAACAAACTATGCGCGCATTTTTCAATGCAGCATCGATTAACGCATCGCCATACGATCTTGGCAGTGGTTTAAACGTACGATTAATAAAATCTGCCGCTTCAAGTTTTGAAAGTGTTTCGCTCATGATGCCAGCTTCGCTTCAAGTTCTGCCCGTGCGCTGTCTGCCACCTCTTTGGGAAAACGCAATTGATGAAACATTAACCCTTCAAGTGACGACACACCCTTGCCCATTAAGGTATTGGCTTTGATAAAGCTCGGTTTTCCTTTTGTTTCTCGCGCTACTGAAAAAGCATCAAGCAATGCACCGATATCATTACCGTCAACATCCTGAACATCAAATCCGAAACTTTGCATCTTGTCGTTCAATGGCTCTATAGACATCACCAAATCCATTGGCCCCTCAGATTGAACAAAGTTATAGTCGACTATCAAACAAAGATTATCCAAACCCCTGGCCCCGGCAAGCATCGCCGCTTCCCAGATCTGACCTTCCTGCATTTCACCATCGCCGAGTATCACGTAATAGCGTGAGCTTCTACCTTGTCGCTTGGCTGCCATGGCACAACCCACAGCCACTGACAGTCCCTGCCCTAGCGAGCCACAAGTGGCTTCCACAAACGGCCCCATCCGTTCGCAGGAATTAATTTCCAAAGCTGACCCGTCTTGCACATAAGTGGTCAGCAAATTGGTATCGAAAAAACCTCGCTCGCCAAGCGTTGCGTAAAAGATTGCCGTGTTATGCGCCGTGGTTAAAAAGATTCGATCTCGGTCTTCCCATGTCGGGTTCGCCGGGTCCATGTTTGCTTCACCAAAATAAAGCGCCGTAAAAATATCGGCCGCACCCAGGCCTTGTTGCACATAGCCTTGCCCAGATGGCGCAACCATGTTGACCACATGCAAGCGCAACCTGGTGGCTATTTGTTCGTATTCCCGAAGGTTGTGGTTAGCTGACGCTGACATATAAACACCTTAATATGATGTGCACGGCTAGATAAACATCTAGAACACTATACCTTACTGGTTGTATTTGATACATTGAAAGCATGAATCTTCAATCGATGAAAAGGCAGGCTGTGCCTTTGCACGCCGAGGTGGCTGCGGTGGTTCGCCACCAGATTATGTCTGGTGAGCTGGCTTCTGGCGCACGACTTCCCGCTTTGCGCGAACTCAGTGAACAGCTGGGTGTTGCTCGCATGACGGTTGTTCAGGCCATGAACACACTCGAAGAAGAAGGCTTGATCGAAAAACACTCCGGGCGTGGCACCTTCGTAAAAGAAGTTGCAATACCGCGTCGGCACACACTGCAAATGAAGGCCGAGATGTCTCAACTTCATTCCATGGTGGCGCAACTCGAAGTATCCGCTTTTGATGGTGAAACAAGCGTGGAGAAAGCAGATGATGGTCGGGATTTTCGACTGATGCGCCGCATGCATGCGCGAGACGGTAGTCCTTTTTGCAGAGTTGATATTTGCCTGGACGACGCTGTGTTTAAACAAGCACCAAAACGTTTTCGCAAAGAAATTGTGGTTAGTGTGCTCAAAGATATTGGTGTGGCAGTGGCATCGGCTCGGCAAAAAGTCACCATCTCTTATGCCGACTTTGAATTAGCCCAGGCGCTGGAAATTAATGTGAACTCCCCCGTGTTTCGCGTTTTTCGGGAGTTTTTTGATGCGGATGGGCAGCTAATTTACTCAGCTAAGCTTATTTATCCTGGCGATCTACTGGAAATGGAAATTGAATTTGCTGTCGATCAGACTTAGCCAGGGTTGACAATCACACGTCGCATCAGCAAAGATACAGACATCTAGAACTTTCGCAGTTCCCGTCTACCTGGATGGGTACAGACACTCGCCGTGCTCAATATTGTTGGATTGCATGGCAAAAAGCCTGGAGGGTTTACATGAAAAAAATCGTACGCATTACCGCTGCAGCACTGGCAGCACTGGCCTTAAGCGCTGGCGCGGCCTTGGCAGAATACCCGGAAAAACCGATTACGGTAGTGGTCTCGTTCGCAGCCGGTGGTAATGCCGACATAGTACAAAGGCTGCAAGCAGAAGCAATGAGCGAACAGCTTGGCGTACCAGTCAATGTCATAAACAAACCCGGCGGTGCACACATTCCCGCTACCATGAGCGTGCTGGAAGCGCCGGCCGATGGTTACACCATTTTCAACTGGTCACCACCAAGCTTTATGGTTGTACCGTTAACTCGTGACGTACCATACGAGCCATTAAAAGATTTCACGCCGTTGTTCGCCAGTATTTCTGCATCGAATGCATTGTATGTGCGCGCTGACAGCCCATACACAACGTTCGAAGAATTTCTGGAAGGCGCAAAAGCTGAAAAATTAACGATGGGTGTTAATAACCTGGGGGCACCACCGAATTTATCTGCCGTTCAGATGGCAAACGAGTTTGGACTTGAATTTAAAACCATCGCGCTTAAAACCGTACCCGCTACCATGGCAGGATTAATCGGTGGTCAGGTCGATGTTGCAGTGGGCCAGGTGGCATCTATCTATGCTTATAAAGACGAGGTGCGCCCACTGATTATTCTGGATAACAACCGACGAGCGTTCTTTGAAAAAGACTTACCTGGTGTTCGCACGGTTGGCGAAGCCTTCGAAGGCAAGGAAGCAGGTGTTTGGGTTCACGGTGGCTTGGCTGTTAAAGCAGGCACGCCGCAAGAGATTATCGACAAGCTATTAGCCGCATCAGAAGTGCTCGGAACCGAAGAGTTTCAAGCCAAGCTGCCCAAAAGTGTTGGTTACCACTGGGTACATGGCCCGGAGGGTGTCACAGCGTTAATTCAAGAGGGTGTTGATTTGTACTCCCCTATTCTTGATGGCCTTGGTTTACTGCACAAGAAGTAAAAGCTAGTGTGGCGGCACCATAGCGAACGCTTTGGTGCCGCCTCTTTTGTCATTCAATGATTGCTTGGATATCAAAAAGACATGCTGACACAGCGAGTCGCTAACATCCTTTTTGCACTGCTGGTCATTGTTGCGTCTATCTGGTTCGCGGTAGAAGCACAGGGGTTTAAAGCCGCTGGCTTGTTGGCAAGCTCAGGCCTACCGTCTAAATTTTTTCCTCAACTCACACTCGGCTTTATGGCCATCTGCGCCATCATCGTTGGCATTGTGTATAGCCGGAGAAAACACACTGAAAGCGACGAGACAGACACGGTTTATAACAACGCAACCGAGGCGAGACAAGGCCTGCTTGTACTGCTAGTGGCAGTCGCAAGTTATTTTATTTGGTCAAAGTTCGGGTTTGTTAGCATGGCCATGGTCATGGGGCCAATGTGCCTTGTTGCCATGGGCATTAGATCGATCAAGCTCTATGTCACTGTGGTTCTAATCACAGGCTTTATCTACGCTGTATTCACACAGTTATTGAACATTCAGCTCGTTTAAATGCCATGTTAGCCAACACCGATGCGTTGTTACTCGCGCTAACTCAACTAAGCCAACCGATAACGATATTGTTGTTGGTGCTGGGTATCGTCATTGGACTCATCATCGGCATTTTACCGGGTCTTGGACCGCCCATCGCTATTGCGCTGGCTTTACCCTTCACGTTTTATTTAGAACCCGTTCCTTCAATAATTTTATTACTGGGTATCTATTCTGCCGCCATCTACGGTGGCTCAATCTCCGCCATTGCGGTTGGCATACCTGGCACCGGTGCAGCTATCGCCACCGTGCAGGATGGCCATAAGATGTTCAGTGCAGGTCGTGGTGGTGAGGCCTTGGGGTTTTCCTTAACCGGGTCAATCTTCGGTGGCTTGGTGAGTGTAATTTGTTTAGCGTTTATAGCGCCATTGCTCGCAGAATTCGCAGTTCGATTTGGCCCCAGAGAAAACCTGGCCATCAGCGTTTTTGGTTTGATGGTGGTTGTTCGAGTTGCCGGCAAGAGTTTATCGAAAGGCCTGCTAATGGGGGCACTGGGTTTATTCCTGACAACATGGGGGCTTGATGAGCTCAATGGCACCGAACGCTACACTTTCGGCAGTTACCACCTTTACGAAGGGTTGCCACTGGTACCCTTTTTAGTGGGGCTGTTCGCCATGTCGGAAGTGTTCATCAGCGCCGAGCGAGCACATCATAAAATTCAGTTTAATCAGTCGAGCTTACGAGTAAAGCTACCGGGGTGGCAAACCCTGGTTAAGATGAAAGATGTGCTGATACGCTCATCGTTAATTGGCACTGTGATCGGCATTATCCCAGGCGAAGGGGCAGCGGTTGGGGCTTTTTTCGCTTACTCAGAAGCCAAGCGGCGATCAAAAAAACCGCAAGACTTCGGCACTGGTATAGCAGAAGGTATTGTGGCCCCTGAAACAGCCAACAATGCAACGGTGGGCGGCGCTCTGGTGCCAACGCTAACGCTGGGTGTGCCCGGCAGCCCGGCCGCGGCGGTGCTGTTAGGTGCACTGATCATTCAAGGTTTGTCACCGGGCACGCAACTTTTTGCTGAACACCCCGATTTAATGTATGCCATTTTCGTTGGCTTGTTCGCGATTAACATACTCATGATTTTTATTGGGCTTATCGCTATTCGCTTTGCAGCTCGTTTAATCATGGTACCCACAGCGGTCATTGTGCCGACCGTTATGTTGCTCAGTTTTGTTGGTGTTTATTCTGTGTCCAATAGTTTTTTCAATGTGGGCGTTATGCTTGGTGCTGGCATTCTGGGCTATGTGGTTCGTAAACTGGGCTATTCAATCGCCCCACTCTCAATTGGGTTTGTACTGGGGCCAATTCTGGAAAATTCACTGCGTCAATCGCTTACCCTCGCCGATGGCAGCGTGCAGGAATTCTTTAACACACCCATTGGATTGAGTATTTATGCAGCGCTAGCACTCACCATACTTTGGGCGCCAGTGGCTGGCAGGTTTAATCGGAGACGCACTAAATGACGAAGCAACCCAACATACTGATCATTTACCCCGATCAAATGCGCTACGACGCCATGGGTTGCGCTGGCAACAGTGTTATCAAAACACCGCACATTGATAAGCTCGCCAGCGAAGGTGTGCAGTTTTCAGAAGCCTATACCTCCTACCCTATCTGCTGCCCGTTTCGCGCATCCATGCTAACCGGCAAATACGCACAATCTCACGGTATGACGCAAAACCATTTCCCGTTGCGTGGCGATCAAACGTTTTTAGCGCAGTGCTTGCAAGACGCCGGTTATCGCACAGGGTATGTTGGGAAATGGCACCTTGAAGGTGGGCCCAAGCCCGGGTTTGTACCACCCGACAGGCGTTTTGGTTTTGAGCATTTTGTCGGTTTTAATCGTGGCCACGACTATAGCTCATCTATTTATTTTGATGACGAGGGTCAGGCTTATCATTCAGCACGCTACGAGCCTGATTATCAAACCGACCAATTTCTGGATTTTATTAACATGGCAGCCTCAGCTGAAGACGGCAAACCGTTCTTTGGCTATGTGAGTTATGGCCCGCCACATTTTCCAATGGATATGCCCGATTTTTTACGCACCATATATTCACCTGAAGAAGTACCGCTACCGCCAGGTGTACCCAACCCGGAGTTGCAAAAAGCCGTACAAAAACACCGCAATGAAGTGCTTTGTAAAGGCGACCCGCGCTCTGGCCATAAAAGCCATGCAGCACATGAAACAAAAGCCAAGGGAGAGCCCGAAACCGAAGCGGAAATTCGTGAATTCATCGCCGAGTACTACGGCATGATTCATAACATTGACTGGAATGTGGGCCGCATATTAAATCAGCTGGATAAACTGGACATTGCCAGTAACACCATGGTTGTGTTTCTCAGCGATCATGGCGATATGTTTGGTCAACACGGGTCGTTTTGCGGCATAAAATGCCAGGCCCAACGCGCAGCCATGCACGTGCCGCTTATTGTCCGCTATCCAGAGCGATTTGCACCGCAACAATCCGCGGCTATGGTCGATGTTGGCGTTGATATGATGCCAACCCTTCTAGGCCTGTGCGGCATTGACGCACCTGAAGAGATGCAAGGGCAAAGTTATCTTGATGTGCTCGATGGAAAATCCACTGACGCACGCGATGCGATTATGTATCAGGTATTTACGCAAACCGGTGGAAACCCGGGAGAGTTTGCACCGTTTGCACAACGCGGTATTCGAACAAAAGACTGGCTTTATGTGCGACACAAGAATGAACGCGTCACGCTGCACAACGAACGCGACGATTATCACGAGCAAAACAATCTGGTTAACGACGCTGCATACACCGGGCTAATGGATGATTTCGATGCTCGCATCGATGCCCACATGCAAGCCACCGGCGACGATTGGGATATGGCGGCAGACTTTCCACCACCAGACTTTCTCACACACGACGAAGCCAAAGTGTATGTGGAAAACGAATTGCTGCCTAATGCCATACACGTACCGTGACACCACTATAAAACCATGCTTCTCACAACAGAACCAGCCATAGATAAAGCGCCCTTCGACCACATCAGTTTCGATTTGTGTTCGCGACGTAAAGACGTCATGTTAATGAGCGCAGATTTAAGCAAATACACGCAAATTGTCCGTGTAAAAAAAGAGCTTCCTGATCAACACCTTGATGTTGGCATGGCAGAGCAGAATCTGATTTCTGTAGCAGCGGGCGTATCGAAGGCCGGTTACGTGCCTATAGCCACTACGTTTGCGTGTTACGCAACCCGACGCGCCTACGATCAAATGCTGATTTGCATGGGCACCAGCCCACACACCAATGTGGTTATCGGCTTCACCCCGGGCATTGCAAACCCGGCTCGCATACATCACCAGGCAGCTGAAGACCTTGGGATGATACGCGCCATTCCAAATGCAACGGTGATCGACCCAATGGATGTAACCGATTTCAAACAAGCCTTGGATGTGGCGGTTGATACACCGGGGCTGGTGTACTTGCGCGGGCACCGTGGCGACACACCTGTTCTACTCGACGACAGTAAATTCAAATTTGAACTGGGCAAAACCTACGCGCTGCACACGGGCAACGACAATCGTAATGGCATCGGCATTATCGCCACAGGGCACGCAACGCAATGGGCGCTTGAGGCATCCGGGCTTTTACAAGAGCGCGGCATTGAACATTCCGTACTACACGTGCCAACGATTAAACCTGTCAATGAAATCGAAGTGTCGGATTATTGTTTTGCCCACGGTCAGATTGTCACCATTGAAAACCACAACATCGTCACCGGGCTTGGCAGCTTGGTAACAGAAATTGTATCCAACATTGGCCGAGGACCTCGCATTACCCGACTCGGTATCCCGGATGTATGGGCGCCCGGAGGCACCTTGCCCTATATTCGATCGCAGTTAGCGCTAGACGCACCCGCGCTTGCCAAAAAAATCGAGGCTATTGGCAATGGAGAATAACGCCACCCCTCGCATCAGCGAGCTGGAACTGATGGCAACGAAAATCCGTCGCAACGTGCTGGATATTTGTATGCAGCGAGGCGGCTATGCTGGTCAAGGTGTGGCACTGGCCGATATTGCTGCGTGTTTGTATTTTGATGAAATGCGTGCCGATGACAACAACTGGTATCACGATCGCTTTGTATTATCCAACGGACATGATGCCATCATGACCTACGGTGCACTGGCCGAACAAGGTGCATACAGCATGGAAGAACTGCGCAGCTATAACGCCGACGGAACCAAAATAGATCAAAGCCCAATAGAGGGTCAGCTCGGTTTCGAAATCACTGCCGGCTCGCTTGGCCAGGGCCCATCACAAGCCGCCGGTATAGCCTACGCTGAGCGATTAAAAGGCACAGACAAACGAATATATTGTTTGTTCTCAGATGGAGAGCTGCAAGAAGGTAATGTGTGGGAGGCGGCCATGTTTGCCGGGCACCAACAGTTATCGAATCTTGTTTACATTATCGATAACAATGATCTTCAAGCCACCGGGGCCACCAAAGATGTATTGGGTGTTGAACCTGTGCCCGAAAAATTTGAATCGTTCGGATTCGCCGCCAAGCGGATAAACGGTAACAGTATTGCAGAGATACTCACAGCCTTTGAGCAGGCCAGAAACACCACCGACAAACCCTTCGTTATCGTCTGCGATACCTTACTTTTTGCAGGCGTCGATTGCATACAAGCGGTATTACCCAATGCACACTACGTGGCAAAAGCCAGTGCAGATTGGCAAGCCGGACTACAAGAACTGGATGAAAAACTAAGCCGTTTTTCTGCGAACCAGCAATGAAAAAATCTGATACTGAATACGATGTCGCCATTGTCGGAGCAGGCTTTGCTGGCCTGTATCTGTTACATCGCTGCCGCCAACTGGGTCTTACGGCACGTGTATGGGAGAAAGCCACAGGCGTTGGCGGCGTGTGGTTTTGGAATCGTTACCCTGGTGCTCGCTGCGATGTCGAGAGTATGCAGTATTGCTATCAATTCGATACTGATCTTCAACAACAATGGAATTGGTCTGAACGCTATTCGGCTCAACCTGAAATTCTTCAATACGCTCAACACGTGGCTAAGCGCTTTGACTTACTCAATGGTATTGATTTTGAACACCAGGTTGAAAACGCAAGCTTCGATTCAGAAAAAGCCCACTGGACTTTATCGGCCACCAATGGCAATACACTGAGCGCACGTTATTGTGTGATGGCCACGGGCTGTTTATCACAACCGAATTGGCCAGCGATTGAAGGCTATGATGATTTTAACGGACCGGTTCACCACACCGCCTTGTGGCCCCATGAAGGCGTAGATTTTCACAACAAAAGCGTGGCTGTTATAGGCACAGGTTCCTCTGGCATACAGTCGATACCTCACATTGCGGCCGATGCCAAGGCGCTAACGGTTTTTCAGCGCACACCGAACTATTCTGTACCCGCACAAAATGCCCCACTCGACCCAAAACTCGCCGACACCATTAAGGCCAACTATGCACAGCTACGACAATCGGCAAGCGAAAAACACAACGCCATTGATGGACATTATTCAACGCAATCGGCATTGAGTGTCAGTGATGAAGAGCGCTGGGCTGAATACGAACGACGATGGAACCACGGTGGCTTAACTTTTCTGGGCGCTTATGGTGATCTATTGCGAAAGCAAGAATCCAACGACACGATGGTTG
The DNA here is from genome assembly GCA_938045275.1 of uncultured Granulosicoccaceae bacterium. GTDB lineage: Bacteria > Pseudomonadota > Gammaproteobacteria > Granulosicoccales > Granulosicoccaceae > Granulosicoccus. The sequence continues at coordinate 8,347 of CALIMV010000246.1, read as the reverse complement.
AGTTTGTTCATGCGAAAATAAATTCGATTGTCAAGGACAAGCAAGTTGCGCAGTTGCTGATGCCACGCAACATCATTGGTGGCAAACGGATGTGCGTTGATACCAACTACTACGCTACGTACAATCGCGATAACGTCCAACTTATCGACTTGAATTCACAACCCATTACACGATTAAACACGACTGGTGTTCAAACGACGCAATCGCAATTCGATGCCGACATCATTGTTATAGCTACAGGGTTCGATGCAATGACCGGTGCGTTAAACCAAATGGATATTCGCGGTCGAAGCGGTACTGCATTGAGTGCCAAATGGCAAGATGGTCCTAGCAGCTACCTGGGCTTGGCGATGCATGACTTCCCTAACCTGTTCACAGTCACAGGACCAGGCAGCCCATCTGTATTGACCAACATGATGCCCTCATTAGAACACCATGTTGAATGGATTACTGATTGTATTTTTCATATGCAAGAGAGAAACCTTGCAACCATCGAGGCTACTGCAAGCGCCGAACAGGCTTGGTGGCAACATGTTCAGGAAGTGGCCAATGTGGGCCTTAAAAGTGCCACAAAAAGTTGGTATTCAGGCGCAAACATAAAAGGCAAGGCAAACGTATTCATGCCCTACAACGGCGGCTTTCCTCAATACTGCAAAAAATGCCACGACGTAGCAACGAACAACTACGATGGTTTTTTGAAAAGTAAATGAAAATGCTTTGAGGCGCTAAGAGCCAAGCTCCAAATACACGACCAACTCACTCCACATAACAAAGAGCCCTGGCTTTTGCCAAATTAAGGCGGCTTAAAGGCCGTGAGACCCGAGCATGAACTGAAACTGGCGTTATTCCATACCTACCTTACCGATTATTCACGATATCAGCGACGATAATGTGTCGTTTACCAAGACACTCAGCGTCGGATATGAGTCTGAAACTGCACTCAACGACCCGCATAATGAGGCCCATGTAGAGGCCCATGCCAACGACTTTCAACGGCGCCAAAAGCGGTTGGCTGGACGTAGGCATTTCAGGTTTTCAGGCGTTGGTTTTCTGTGAGTGGTATTCGGTTTCAAGTGTGCAGTCTATCGAATATTATGTATCTGTTATTAATCAAGTTTTTACGAAAGAAAAGCGAGATTGACGGCTTCAATGTTGTACTATGTTACCGATAATAAAAAATTTGTTTCTAGAGCATCAAAAACTGAGCCAGTGTTCTACACTTTTGTTACCGCGCCGTAACGGCGACCACAAAATCAAAAATGTGTGCGGTTACAACAACTTATTTCACTGCTCAGGCTCTTGCGTTGACCACAAATTACACCGTTGATCGTCCGCTATGGGTAGACTACAAAAATACCGATTTTCTAGTGAAGACAGGCCAGAAGGCGAGTCGATCAGGAGCTATTAAGGGTATTAGTATGTCTTCTCGCAGCACACCTTCTTCCAAGGGGGCCGTTAGATTAACGTCGCGCCGAAAGCCGCGGCGTATGCGGCGGCACCTCAACAAGGTGTTATATGGATTGCTTGCTGTTGTTGGTGCTTTTTTGATCACCACACAAAGCAATGGCACCACTGACTCCAGCAAACCTGCATTGCTGGCAGTCCCCACGCAATCGCAACCAACCTTTTTCTTTGATGATCGTGATGACGCGCTGAATAGCCAGCAAACGTCGGTACGCATTTCTTCTGAAGATGTTGAAGATGTTGCAGTCAACTCATCAATCCAGCGATCAACACTGGATTCAGCAGCAAACGCAGAATTAATCGAATCAACAGTTCAAGAAACGGCCTACCAGCCCATCGCCCGCGCAACGCTGACCGAATCCGCTAAGGTGCAAACTACGGCGTACGAGCCTATTGCAGAGGAACTGGTAAACGATTCATTGCACGGTAAAACCTTGCTCCGCCCGGCTTCTACCACAGCGCCAGAAACACTGTTGGCCATGAATACCCCAACAGAATCGGCTGCAGTGGCTATTGAACCCCACTACCGCGAGCAACCACAAGATACCCAGGCTGGGCAGTCTGATGAAAATGTGAACAACCCGTTTTTTAAACCTGACACAACACCAAAAACCACCACAATCTTCAATCACCCTTCTATCGAAGCCATTCGTCAGAAAACGGTGTTTCCCGAAGGTGCAACCACAGAATCAGTTGTGGTGGCAGCCGGCGATACTTTGTCAAAATTACTGAACGACCGTGGCGTAAAAATGGAACAGATGCCGCAACTGCTAATCGACGATGTCGTTAAAGACTATCTGTCAAACCTGGACATTGGTCAAACATTCCAGGTGGTCCGACTAGCGAACGGCGATTTTCACAGCTTGTCTGCGAAGGTTGGAGACGATCGACAAATTTCCATCCGACGATCTGACAACGGCTTCGCTACAGCATCCATTGATCTGCCTTTAGAGAAAGAACGAGTCGTCACTTCGGGTACGATCGAGCAGTCATTGTATGTCGCTGCCGATCAGGCCAATCTGAAACAATCCACCATAATGGAGCTATCAGACATCTTTCAATGGGAACTGGACTTTGCTCGTGATATTCGCAAGGGCGATCAATTCAGCCTGATATACGATCGTTTGTATCGCGATGGCAAGTACATTGGCGACGGCGATATTCTTGCCGCCCAGTTTGTCCGCGGTGGCAAGCACTACGAGGCTGTACGGTATACCGATGCGGAAGGCAACACCGGGTACTACTCACCCGATGGCCGGTCAAAGCGACGCACCTTCTTACGCCATCCGGTTGATGTTGTGAGAATCACATCCAGATTCGACCCAAAGCGCGTACATCCCGTGTTGCACAAAATTCGCGCTCACAAAGGCGTCGACTACGGCTCACCCACTGGTACGCCAATAAGAGCCACTGCCGACGGCATTGTACGCTTCGCTGGTAACAAGTCCGCTTACGGCAAAACGGTCATCCTCAGTCACGGCACTGATATCAGAACCTTGTACGCCCATATGTCCAGAATCTCGGACAAAGTTAGCAACGGCAAAAGGGTCAAGCAAGGCGATGTTATTGGTTACGTTGGCGCAACTGGGCGAGTAACTGGTGCGCATTTGCACTACGAATTCCAGAAAAACGGCAATCATGTCGACCCGTTAAAAGTGGAATTACCTGCAGCACAGCCATTGAAAGCTGAGTGGCGTGATAGTCTTCGTGAACTGTCAGACGATTTGCTTGCGCAAATGCGCAGTGTCATACCTGATACAAGCTCACCGGTAGTAACTACCGCTGCAAATGCCACAAACGTCGTAAAGTAGGGTTGATATTCTGACTACCGTTTTACGGCGACAGGCCTGCAGCAATTGCTGCATGTCCAATACGCCATACAGCGCACAAACGGTGATGTGTTAACGACAAAAAGCGGCTGGGATTGTAACGGTACTGCAGAGAAGTTTAACGCGATACTACTTTTTGGAAGAGGCATCCTTGCCTCGACGAGTGCACATAATTCTTTTAGCCTCAGGCTTATTCATACCCTCAGCATTCAGGCTTCATGCAATCCAGGCTTCACACACTGAATGATGAACCGCAACCACAGGTGGTTGTAGCATTCGGATTGCGAATAACAAACTGCGAACCTTCTAAACCTTCTGTGTAGTCGATCTCTGCACCCGTGAGGTATTGAAAGCTCATAGGATCGATTAGCAGCTTGACCCCTTCTTTTTTGACTTCTGTATCGCCATCGTTGACGACTTCGTCGAACGTAAAGCCATATTGGAATCCCGAGCAGCCGCCACCAGAGACGAACACGCGGAGCATCAGATCGGGGTTACCTTCTTCCTCGATCAGTTCTTTGACCTTTAACGCCGCAGCATCGGTAAATACCAACGGATCAGGCATCTGGAAATCGTCCATATCGACATTGACTTCGATTTCAGCGCTCATTTAGGAATTCCTCTCATTCGCATTTTGACAGTTTACTTTACCAAGTAATTTAGTCAAGTATTGGGGTCAATCTTCCAGAATGCCAGACCATTGGGTCGAATAATTTACCGCTTTGTGCTGTTTATCATCTGGCTCGATACTTATTTCCACAATATCTATATGGTTTTTGTACTTAGGTAGCGGCACAACCAACGTTTCATAAAAGCGCATATCGAATCGTGCTGCTGAATCACCCGCTGCATCTGCAATCTCTTCGCGCCATGGTTCGCCGGATTTCTCGCCAATTAAAGCCACACCCATCCGGCCTTTCACACGATTGCGACCGCGGGCCTGAACCACTGTTATGTGCAACTCTTCCGCCACGCCATTTTCGTCGTTTACACGAGTTATCGTATCCACACCCAGCCCTGAGCTGCGATCTTTACCTTCAATGTTTTCATACAAGCGTTGGGTGGATTTCTGTTCAAGCGACTTCGCCTGCAATTGCTTTAACGTTTTTTGTAAACTCCGGTTGCTGGCATCAGCAATATCTCGCTGTGTGCGCAATTGTGCTATCTGAGCCTGATTTTGCTGTTCAACAACGGCCATATTAGCCTTTTGCTTCTGCAGCTCAACGACAATGGCCTCGCGTTCGCGCTTCGCGCCGATATGGTGCCCGAGCAAACCCGATACCACCACAGCCACGAGAGCAAATGACCATCGCAGTAAATGTGTTGTTGGTACCGGATTTTTCAATGCGTGTTGACCGATTATGGCAGCATTGCGGGTAAGGCAAGACCGGTTGTTTCGCCAAAGCCCAACATCAGGTTCATATTCTGAACTGCCTGACCTGCAGCACCTTTAACTAGGTTATCTTCAACAGACATAACAACCACAGTATCGCGCCCCTGTGGTTGACACACAGACAACCGGCACATATTCGTGCCACGTACAGACCGGGTTTCCGGATAAAATCCAGCAGGCATGACGTCAACAAAAAATTCATCTTTGTACCGTTGTTCGAAAAGCGACTGTAAATCGGTAGGCTTTTTCAAGCGTGCATACAGAGTAGAGTGAATACCACGAATCAATGGCAGCAAATGCGGAGTAAAAGTCAAACTCACCGGGCTGTTGGTCATAGCACGTAAGCCCTGCTCAATTTCCGGTAAATGTCGGTGACCCGCCACACCGTAGGCTTTGAAGTTATCGCCCGCTTCTGCCAACAAATTATCGACTTTTGCGCCTCGACCAGCCCCAGTCACGCCAGACTTTGCATCGGCGATAAGCGAATCGGTTTCTACCAGATCGTTTTCCAACAGCGGCATAAACCCCAGTTGTACGGCGGTGGGATAACAACCAGGATTGGCAACCAGCATTGCACCTGCAATTTCAGCGCGATTAATTTCAGGTAGTCCGTAGACTGCTCTTTCTATCCACTCAGGACTGGCATGCGTCATGCCATACCATTTCTCCCACGTAGCGATGTCTTTGATGCGGTAGTCTGCCGACAGATCAACCACCTTTACGCCGTTTTCGACTAAGGCTGGGGCTTGCGACATCGCGGTGCCATTTGGGGTTGCAAAAAACACCAGATCGCAGTCACTGGCAACAATGTCGTCAGGGTCGGAGAATGTCAGTTCGGTGAAGCCGCGTAAACTTGAAAACACCTCATCCACGCGGGTGCCGGCGTTTGCTCGCGAACTAACGAAACTGACATGCACATCGTCGCGAGGCAATAACAAACGCAGCAACTCTACACCTGTGTAGCCTGAACCGCCAATAATGCCAATGTTTGTCATGATGTCTACCTGTGCTTAACTGCCGTTTTAAGTCGCTTTTGCCTTCTTCCCGATTGTACAGTGGTTACTGAATTTCACAACGCAAGGCAAGATCAGGTGTTGATATGATTATTCATGTAAATCGGTACGCCCTTGTTTTTGCCGTGCACAGACCACTCATTCAACTATAGCTAACGTTAAAGGGTGTACAGAGTAATGAAGGACACAATTGTTGCACCCTAACGCGTGACAATTGGCTCGCAAAATTTAAGCTGTATTAACGTTGTTAATGGCGCCGTTCAGACTGACTGAGCACACGCATAGGCTGATGACCAGGCCCATTGAAAATTGAAGCCGCCTAGCTGCCCGGTCACATCCACGACTTCGCCAATAAAATACAGACCAGGTTGCTGTTTGACTTGCATGGTTTTGGATGACAGAACATTCGTATCAACACCACCCAAAGTGACTTCAGCCGTTCGATACCCTTCGGTTCCAGAGGGAATGATCTCCCAGTGATTAAACAGCCCACCTAACTTTTCTATTTTCGCGTTCGGCCAGTCACCGATTGTTCTTTCTTTTAGTTCCGGCCACCATAACTGCTCAAATTCAAGCACCATATTTTTGGGCAGCGACTTTGCCAATACCGTTCTTACCAGACTCTTTGGGTGTGATTGCTTTGCATCCAGTAACACGGCTGAAACCGACAGGTCGGGCACAAGATCAACGCTTATCCGATCGCTGGGTTGCCAATAATTCGATGCTTGTAGAACGGCCGGACCACTGAGCCCTCGGTGCGTAAACAACAGGGCCTCGCGAAAGCTTTTTTTCCCCGATCGCACCAGGGAAGGAATAGCGTTACCTGATAAACGCGCAAACATTTCTTTCAAACCGCCAGTGAACGTGTAGGGAACCAGGCTTGCGCGAATCGGCAAAACTGCTAAATCAAATTGTCTCGCAAGCTCGTAACCAAAAGGTGTTGGTTGCATGGATGGAATGGACAGACCACCTGTTGCAACAACAACTGATTCACAACTGAATACACCCTGATTCGATGTTAATGTAAAACGACTCGCGTTATTATTTGTTGATGCGGTTTCGCTTGTGGTTTCGCTTGTGGTTTCGCTTGTGGTTTCGCTTGTGGTTTCACTTGTGGTTTCGCTTGTGGTTTCACTGGCAGTACACGTTGTATTGCTTGCATCACTGGCCTTGGCGACACTGTATATTTCGCACTGCATAACAATATCAACCGACGCCATTTCACATTCTTGCACAAGCATATTGACAATTTCACTGGCTTTGCCATCGCAGAAAAGCTGCCCGTGATTACGCTCGTGATAAGCGATGTCGTGCTTTATAACACTGCTGATAAAATCCCAGGCCGTGTACTGGCTCAGGGCTGATTTTACAAAATGAGGGTTGGCGCAAATAAAGTTGTCCGGTTCGACGTACAGGTTTGTGAAATTACATCGCCCACCCCCAGACATCAGGATTTTACGGCCAAGTTTTTTACTACGTTCAAGAACAGCCACACGCCGGCCACGCAAGCCAGCTTGCCAGGCACACATCAGGCCTGCAGCGCCACCACCGATTATGATGGCATCGTAGTGTTTGCTCATGAAGGACGTTACGGACGGTTGGGAAGATTGACATCGTGCATACACCGCAAATATACACGAAGTGAGGGGCACGCGTCCGTGCGTGCTTTACTGCTCAGTCGGTAGTGCCATTCAATTTACGAAGGAACTACCCCAACTACCTTAAATCGGTTGCTAGCGGGGCCCGACAAAATCTCCCAGATTGCCCCATGTGCTTGCAAACACTTCCGATGAGCGAATGTAGTAGACCGCGTCACCGACAATAACTGAACGGTCCTGTCCGCCATAGGAGAACGTTGATAGCCGGGGGTTTGAAGCTGAGTTCACGATCATTGCGCCACGAGCTTCTATACCGGCACCTGAGCCGACATTTATGTCAAAGCCGTGCAGACCTGAATAATTCCACGGAAACCAGACTGATGGATCATTAGTGGCTGGCCGTGGGTTCGCCAAACCGTGCACATCAATGCCAAACGCGACGCGGGCCGGATGCGAATCTGTTGCGGCTTGTACGGTTATGGCGCGATGGTTTTGTAAAGCCGCGGCTTCGGTTCCCCGCTCACCGACCACGATGGACTGTACTTCGGTTGGGTTGCTAGCATCCGCGATATCGAACAACGATAACTTTACACCCTGCACGAGCGCGCCATCGCCCCATTCAACAGGCCCAGGCACAGCGTCTCGGCCAATACCAAGCAAATGATTCTCACCAATAGGTTGCAAGTAATCGCTATAACCATCGATTTCAAGTTCGCCGGCAAGTTTCGGTGCTGCCGGGTCAGAGATGTCGACAACATAGAGTGGGTCGGTTTGTCTGAAGGTGACAAGATACGCACGGTCACCGATAAAGCGCGATGCATACAGTTGTTCGCCAGGCTTGCCAATATGCTCTGGATTATTTGCGTTAGGCAACTCGGACACTTTAACTAAGTCCCCATCACCTGCAACGTTCAATACACTGAGCTTGATTGGGCTCACTGACTCGTTCTGGGTTTCAGAAAATGTGGCCACACGCAGGTAGCCATCTTTCTCGCTCATTCGAAAAGGCTTTCGCAATGGGTTCCACCCAAGGTGACCTGAAACCACACC
>CALIMV010000245.1 GCA_938045275.1 uncultured Granulosicoccaceae bacterium | reverse complement strand
GGTGTGCGTTCTTCACTGGGTCTTTTTCTTGCGCCAATGACGCTTGAAAACGGCTGGTCGCGTGAATCGTTCGGGATGGCACTCGCCTTACAAAATCTGTTTTGGGGAATAGGCCTGCCGGTGGCAGGCGCCATGGCCGACAAATTTGGGCCCACACGAGTCATTGTTTTCGGTGCAGTTGTCTATGCGCTTGGGCTCGTTGGTATGACCATTGCCGAAACACCCACAGCACTTAATTTGTTTGCCGGTGTGCTGAGCGGAATCGGCGTGGCGTTTTCTGCTTTTACGATTGCATTGGCGGCAATGGTACGAGTGGTGGGTGCAAATAAACGCTCGTTAGTATTGGGTTTGGGTACAGCGGCAGGTTCATTGGGGCAAGTGGTTTTTTCACCAATCAGTCAGGGCTTTATTCAACACTCGGGTTGGTCGGTTACACTCGTGGGGTTGTCGCTCACCGTGTTGTTTATGATTCCGTTAGCCTTAGTACTACCGACTTTAAAAAACAACAATAATCTGGAGTCATCTAAAGCATCTGCCGAGCAAACACTCAAGCAAGCGGTTCGAGAGGCCCTTGGACATAACGGATTTGTTTTGCTAACAACGGGTTTCTTTGTTTGTGGGTTTCATGTGGCATTTATCACTGTGCATTTTCCGGCATACGTGCAAGATCTTGGATTAAACCCTAGCATTGGTGCATATAGCCTTGCGTTGATTGGATTGTTTAATATTGTTGGGTCGTTTGGCTCTGGAATAGTGGGTCAGCGATTCAGCATGAGGCTGAGTTTGTCGACTATTTATTTCGCGCGCTCAATTGTCATATTAGCGTTGTTGTTAGCGCCTAAAACACCGCTAGTCATATTAATATTCGCATCAGTCATGGGTATTTTGTGGCTATCGACCGTGCCATTAACAACCGGCATCATTGCCCAGGTTTTTGGCGTAAAGTACATGGCCACATTATTTGGCATCGTGTTTTTAAGTCATCAAATAGGCAGCTTTCTTGGCGTTTGGCTGGGTGGCGTGTTGTACGATAAAACCGGTAGCTACGATGGTATGTGGTGGGCTGGTGTGGTGTTCGGCGTGTTGGCAGCTCTGGTGCATTTACCGATCAATGAAAAACCGTTAGCACGGCTCAAGATGGCTTGAGCTAGTGTGTTGTTTGTATGTCACATCACGCTAGCTAAATATCGTATTTCCTGCCAGAGAATGAAATTACACAGATGTGTCGCTTTTTCTTTTCGCATTACGGTGAGTAAGGCATGGCGCTAACCGCCATACCTTAAGCTTCAGGCTCGATTTGTCAGTTCCCCATCACAGTCACGCGGCTAACTCGACTTCCGTCTGCTGACCGACTCCGTACAAACGTAACATCAGCTGGCGGGCTTGCACTGTTCCAGGCTTGCCAGTTGGACCCATCAGTAGAATATTCAAGCACCAGTCCGGGAAGAGAGGAATTCATTTGTACTGCCGTGCCAATAACGGCGGCACCTGGTGGCGGAATTCGGTATTGAACACCGGCTGCGTCGAGCTTTGGTAGCTCTTTGCTTGCAAGTGCATACGCGAATAACGAATAGTCGTCACTCAGAGCCTGTTGGTCAACCTGGCCCGAATCGGCACTGAAGGTTTCACCTGAGACAACGGGCAATTCCCAACTGGCTTTGTGCCAGGCACGCTCTGCCAAGGCCAGCATGCGTGGGAATATCATGTAATCGAATTGTTCTGGTGTTCTAACGGTCTCACTCCAAAGAAAGCCCTGTATTCCAGTGTATCCCTGAAAGTTACCCTGATTACTGGCAGACCACGGGTTGCCGTATATTTCAAGTGATGTTGCTGCATTCTGGGCCAGATTTTCAGGCGTAAATTTGAATAGCTTCTCGGTGCTCAGCTCGCGCGTTGCCCAATAATAGCCTCGCTCTTTCGGGTCGACTTCGTAAGGAAAGTCGAAGTACAAGTAATCGGGTGCTGATATAACCGTTTCGAATCCACGATTGGCAAAGGCGTTGGCTGATCCGATCGAGTTCGATGAGGTAGCGGGGTTTGCATTGGCAAGCTGTACCCAATGATTTATTCCTGCACCAGCAGTATTTAACTCACTCGGTGCCAAGTCGGTGTAAATATCCTGATAGGCGTACAGCGTTGAAATACCAGCATCGCCGACCAGTTGCGCTACTTGTTTTACGAAGTAGGGAGTAAGCTCTTCTCTTGAGCCGACGCCTGCAGTTTCGTTTATGAATGCATTACACACAGGGGATTTAGCCCAGGGCTGATCGTACATTGACGGGTCCGGGTTCGAAATGCCGGGACCAAGCAGAATGTTGATTGCTTCATCGCCACCCATATGCCATTTGTTTAAAGGCAGACCGGCTTCCGAGTACATGGCTTTCACTTCGCTTATTAGCGTGTTCAGAAAGTTGTAGGTGCCTGGTACACACGGATTAATAAAGCTGTCGTTGTATCTTTGTACCGTTAAGTAGCGAGAAGTGTCGTCAGGATCGTCAAGGCGGACGTTGATGTTTCTTGCGTCGCCAAGATTTTGTGCTCGAGCACGCATGGCAACCACCGCCGCGCGCGCGTGAGCTGGCATGTCAAACTCAGGTATAACTTCTATGAAGCGTGCGTTTGCGTATTGAAGAATATCGATAAACTGCGCGCGCGAATAGAAACCGCTTCCCTGGTTATTGCTGTTAGGGCCAGAGCCCATGGCTGGCAACAGTGAGCTGGTCTCGGTTGGCAGGCCGGTTTCATCTACCTTGAATTCGCGTTTGGCGCCCACACTGGTTAGTTCGGGTAAGCCTGGTATTTCGAGCCGCCAACCTTCATCATCGGTTAAATGCAGGTGCAGTTTGTTGAGCTTATAAGCACCCATTTGATCAATGAGTTTTTTCAACGACGTCAACGAATGAAAGTTTCGGGCAACATCGACGTGCATGCCGCGGAACTGAAAACGTGGGTTGTCAGTGATATCGACCAACGGAATTGAGCCGACGCCAGGTTGCACCAGCGCTAGCAGCGACTGCGCTGCGTAGAACAGCATGCTCTGGTCGCTGGCCGCGATAGTAATACCTGTTGCTGCGACATTGAGGCGATACGAACTCGCTGGCATGGATGCATCAATACTCGAATTGAGAGGAACACCTGCATTGGTGCTCATAAATTGAGCTTGTCGTGTTTGTAAGGCGCTGATACTCGCTGCAGGTAGATTCATTGTGGCGAATGAAAATCCGGTACTTATGTCCAGCGTGCCCGCGGTCTGGACAGCTGACGTGGGTCTGGGAATGACGCGAGACGCGACGCTGCCTGCATCAGGAATTGCTGTCGATGAAAGGCCGCTATTACGACCATACCGAACTAATGGGGTCGCAATCGGATTGGCTTCACCAACAAAAGCAAATTGATTGTCACCTACAATATCCATGGCATAGGCACTCTCATTGGTTTCTTCATCGGTATTGGTAATCATGCTGGCGTTGCCGCCACGTGCAATCCAGTAACGCGGTTGGAAGTCGGTCTCTACCAGGTGGCTAAATTCTGTTATCATTTTTATCGACCTAACCCCACCAGCAAACCCGGCGAACTGATCATTTGGCGATACGTAGTGCAGGTCGCCATTGACGTGAGTGACATTAAATTCGTTGCTGCTCACCTGCAGGATGCGCCGCGTGCTGTGAAAGAAGAGTTTCCAGGTGTTGTCGTCGAGGCTGCCGTCGCTGTCTTTAATGTGCAGGTTTGCAATGCTGCAGGAGTTGTATTGTGCACCAAACGCATTGCAGTCAAGACCTGCCGCGGTGCCCTGATTACGCACCACTTCAAAAATGATGGCCGGGGAGTTTGTGAGTGTGGCCACTCGATCGCGACCGCTGGCAAGCACCAATGGATCGTTGGGTGTTTCCGCCACGCTGTTGACCGGTGTACCGTCATGACTCAAACCAGCGTCGAGTAAACTGACATTGGTTGCAGGGGTTGTACCGCTTGTGCTGTCAGTTTCAGCACCAGTTGTGCTTCCAGCGGTTTCGCCTGAGGTGTTCCCAGTGGTCACAGTAGTTGTGTTTCCGGATGTGTTGCCAGTTGTTGTACTCCCGGCAGTTTGTGAGCTTGTATCGGTTGAGCCAGCTGTTGTGGTGCCACCTGAAGACGAAGAATCGCAGGCACTCAACAGTGAGACGATTAACAGGGGGACCACTGCCAGAAACGAGGCGATGTTGGCGTTTTTCATGTAATTCAGACTCTAGATGATCATTGGCATATTATGCCTTTGCGTGCAGTAAATGCCGAGCATGCATTGTATATTCGCTATTACGTGTTTAACACTAATGCCGCATCGGGCTCAATTGCGAAGCCTGCCACGCGAACTGTAACAGGACTGTTAACTTTCACCGCATTCGAGCTTTGGTCACGGCGCGCTCTGGGCTTGATAATTGACTTCGGTGGTCATAAGAAACGACGTTTCTTAATTGTGGGCCTGGTTTCGTCAGACCGCCACAGTTGGGTAAGGGTGAACGCGCACAATAAATAGCGGTCGAACTATCCAATAAATGCCGCACGATGCATCCTATACTTGGGGTACGATGACTGAACAAATTAATTAAGGGAGAACCGATAAAGAATGAGTAAAAAAGCACCCTGGCTAGACCCCATGCCTGACGAGCAGTTTGAAGTTATGCGTGAAATTATATCTGCACCGAGCCCTGTGGGCCTGGAATCGGCAATGACACTTGGTGTGTTGAAGCCTTATTTTGATTCTTTTATGCCAAAGAGCTGGGGTATGCACCAGCATGCTGGCAACGCAAGCGTTGTGTGGGACTCACATCCAGGCAAAGACGATATGTTCTCTGTCATGCTAATTGGGCATGCTGACAAAATTCGCCTGCAAGTTAGAAAAATTGGTGCTGACGGTAAAATCTGGATAAATAGCGATTCGTTTTTGCCTTGCACCCTGATCGGCCATGAGGTGACGCTTTACAGCGAAGACCCAGATTCACCCGGCGATTATCGTTCCCTGACTGGCGGTACCGTTGAAGCTCTGGGTGCAATTCATTTTTCCGAAATGGGGCATCGCAGTGGCGACAAAGGCATTCGCCCGACTCAGCTCTATCTTGACTTGCAAATACACGGCAAAAACAAGGCTGATCAAATCAAGCGGCTGGGTGTAAAAGCAGGGGATTCATTGCTACTGACGCGTCCAATTAAACGTGGATTTAGTCCGGATACGTTTTACGGTGCTTATCTCGACAACGGTCTGGGGTGTTTTGTGACTGCTGAAGTTGCAAAGCTATTGGCAAAAGCCACTGCGCTTAAAAAAGTAAGGGTTCTGTTTGCCATTGCTTCGCACGAAGAAATTGGCCGCTTTGGTAGCCGAATTCTTGCTGGTGTTCATAAACCCGATGCTATCATTGCAATCGACGTCAATCATGATTATGCGGCAGCACCGAATATTGGTGATCGCAACATGACACCACTGACTATGGGAGAGGGCTTCACTGTCTCTGTTGGCGCTATTGTCTCTGAGCAGTTAAATGCCCGGATTAAAAAAGCGGCGATCAAACACAAAATACCAATGCAACTGGACGTTACAGGTCGCGACACAGGTACTGATGGTATGGCAGGCGTGCTGGGCAATATCGACAGCGCGGCGACCTCCATTGGATTCCCGACGCGCAACATGCACACTATTTCGGAATCGGGTCACACTGGCGACGTCCTCGCGGCAATCCATGTAATCTATCAGACGATTGTTGCTATGGATAAGGAAAAGGGTGACTTGCGCAAATCTTTCAAGACAACCCATCCTCGCCTGGATGTAACCACTGAAATTACCCATCAAGGCTTTGAAAAGATTGAGAAATAAATTCAGAGTATCGGTCCATGGCGCACATGGCGAGCTGTGTGCGTCACCAAACGCCTGAATTGTATAAAAGCGTGTAATGATGAGCAGAGGTGGAGAAGTTTGAATCGAGGGCGGTTTTTGAGATAAAAAAACACGCATCTCAGCCGCTACAACGAATTGCAAGGGTGGAAAATTGGCGTCCCGGGAGGGAGTCGAACCCCCGACCTGCCCCTTAGGAGGGGGCTGCTCTATCCAGCTGAGCTACCGGGACAACGGCGGACACGTTGCGATTATAGCGAAAACGGCGCTGTTCCTGTCGAACCGGTCGCAATGGCTGTATTGAAGCGATTTGCCAGTGATTTGCCAGTGATTTGCCAGTTTATGAGGCGTTTGTCTTTTTTGAAGCGTTTAATGCGAAGAGAAAACTATGGTTGAACCAAATCAAAATCATTTTGCGAATGGTGATCGACGTGATTTCGATCGTGTTCAGGACGCTGTTGGTTTACAGGTTCAGCGATTGCATGAGTTGCCAGCTGCTGGTGAAATCACCAACAAAGTTGTACATGCGGGCAACGTTCGACGTGCTAACAAGTACGATATCAGTGGCTATGCCGATGTAAAACGCGATTTTCCTGACGTCGCGCTTTATGTCGAAGAGCTTGAAGAGCGTATTCGACAATTACTGCTTGATGGTGCTATTCCGTCTGAGTCGCCAACGCATAAAGTCAGTTTATCCGCCAGTGGTATGGCGTTTGCGGATAACACGCTTATGTACCCTGGTGAGCAAATCGGGCTCACGATCACTCTGTTTCCAAGCCTTAGACGTGTGGCTTGCGATGCGCGGGTTATATCAGCCGGTGATGCTCCGGAAATTGCCAACGGCGAGCAACACACTTATCGACTGAGTTTTGTTCGCATTACCGATTCAGATAAACAAGCACTTGATCAACATGTTCAAGGACTGCTTCGCACCATTCCAGTAGACAGCGAATAGCCTGCAGATTCACTACTGATACCCGTATGGCATGCCCAAACGCATAGCAAACTATTTGGTCTATTAGCTTCGCTTTACGGTGCGAACAGTACCGAGCTGTCAATCAATTGCTTTGGCATCCCAGCCCCGGACCAATACACATCCAGTGCTTCTCCACCATTGGATTGGAAGTAGGTCACTTCGATATCATGAAGTCCTGCACTAAGGTTGATTGAACCTTGTTTTTCCAGCACAACGTGTTTGCCATTATTATCAACAACCAGTGTATTGTTGATACGTAGCTGGCTTCCATCGTTGGATGACGTGTAAAACGTGTAGGTACCGCTTGTATCAACAAGAATTTTGCCTGTATAGCGGTAGCCATAAAACAACACACCGTTGCTTGGCGGCAGATTGAATTGGGCCGTGGTGCTGGTTGACACAGGCGTGAGCAGATCAAAGTCGGGTAGTGATGTCCAATTGCCTTCGTAGTATTCGATTTTTATATCTGATTGCGCCGGTTGGTCAGTAGAGCCAGTATTGTCTGTATCAGGGTTTGTGTCTGCTGGGTTTATATACGAGAAGGGCGCTGATGATAAGCCGGCGTTGTCCAAAGACTGTTTGGGCATATTAGCGGCCGACCAGGAAACGGCGAGTGTGTCCAGGCCACCGCGTTCAAAGAATTCCACCAGTACGTGGTGTTGTCCCGCGGTTAAAAACAAGCTGTCACTTCGTTCCCGATTCGCGTGTAAGCCATCATTGTCTATTAACAGCTCGCCATCGATACTCAGGCGCGAGCCATCATCGGATGCCAGATAGAAAGTATATAACCCGTCTGTTGGTATGGTCAGATAAGTTGCAAAACGAAATCCATAGTTGTCATTGGCTTGTTTTGGGGCTAACGAAAACCCTGTCTGCTGACCTTCTTCAACGATAACCTGCTGGTTAAAATCCGGCAGTGCAAACCATTGGCCTTCAAAATATTGATAACTGACAAAACCGTCTGCCGCTGCGGGGTCAATATCTGGGTCGGGGTTTGTTTCGGGGTCGGTTGTGTTGGTGCCTGCGTCCGGATCAGTTGCCAGCGAATTGGCTGGTATGGTTTGTTTTGCGATACCGGGACCGCTCCAGGAGATTTTCAGGCTATCGCCACCATCGTGCTCAAAAAAGTCCACTACGATGTCATGTGTACCTTCATCCAGATAAAGGCTGCCCTGCTTCTCTTTGGCGCCATGCCTACCGTCGTGTAGCACAACAAGTTGTCCATCGATTGTTATGCGACTACCATCATCTGATTTGGAAAACAGCGTATAAGTGCCGGCTGTTGGTACAGTCAATTTTCCGGTGAATTGCATGGCGTAGAAGTCGTCACGCGTGCGTTCGTTCAAAACAAATCCGGGAGTGGTTCCCTGTTTCACTGGCGTCATGGCGCTAAAATCTGGCAAGTAATTCCACATGCCTTCGTAATATTTGTAATTGACTAGTCCGGGTGTGCTGCCATCGATGCTCGGTTCGGGGCTAGCAGGCGGATTGTTGTTGGTATCAGAATCATC
>CALIMV010000244.1 GCA_938045275.1 uncultured Granulosicoccaceae bacterium | reverse complement strand
GGTATGCCTGAGGAGTTGGATGGACGCGAAACTGGCGTGATCAGTGGTTCATTACGTGCGGGACTGGCGGCCATGATTTATAAATCCGATCACCGAAACGACGGAATGATTAACGAGTTTGAAACACAGCTTAACGGTGCGCAAGACACCATTAGCGTGCCACAATCTCATGCACTAATGCTATTTTCAAAGCGTTGCACTGAGCTTGCGATACAGTTTTTGCAGCACGGACGATTTGTTGCGAATAGTGTTGCGAATAGTAGTGTTGCGAATAGTTAAGAGTAAAATATAAGCTGCTACACGATAAGCTTAAAATCAATTGGGTAAGTTCTGGTCCTACAGACATAAACCTGCAAATTAACACAAGCGGAAGAGGTGGTTATGGCCGGTCATAGTAAATGGGCCAATATTCAGCATCGAAAGGGTAAACAGGATGCTAAGCGTGGAAAACTATTCACCAAGTTAATTCGCGAAATTAACGTGGCTGCCCGTATGGGTGGGTCGGATTTGAACTCAAACCCGCGCTTGCGGCTGGCCGTCGATAAAGCATTAGGCGGCAACATGACCAAAGACACCATTGAGCGTGCCATAAAAAAAGGCGCAGGTGAGCTTGATGGTGCTGCCTATGAAGAGAACCGGTACGAAGGCTATGGTGTCAATGGTGTCGCGATAATGATTGATACCATGACCGACAACGGCAATAGAACCGTATCTGAAGTCAAGCATGCATTCACCAAATTCGGCGGTAATTTGGGTGCGGTCGGGTCTGTTGCATACCTGTTTAGTAAAGTGGGTACACTGAACTACCCGCAAGGGTCGGATGAAGATGCCATTATGGAAGCCGCCCTTGAAGCGGGTGCTGAGGATGTCATCACTGATGAAGACGGATCAATCGAAGTGACCACCAGCGAAGATAGTTTTGTTGATGTTAAAGAAGCCATGACCGCTGCTGGTTTTGAGCCCGAGCATTCTGAAGTCACTATGAAGGCTTCAACTGAAGTTGAACTTGACGCAGAGCAAGGCGAAAAGCTTTTAAAGCTTATTGATGTTCTGGAAGATCTCGATGATGTGCAGGATGTTTACACCAACGCAGATATACCGCCTGAGGCTTACGCTTGAGCGAGGCTGCCAAGCGCACGGTACGGGTCCTTGGCATCGATCCCGGTTCAGTTATTACTGGCTACGGTGTTATAGATTCCAATGGTGCGCGCAGCGTTTATGTAGCACACGGGCATATTCGGGTTAAAGGCGATACGTTTCCTGAAAAGCTTGGGCATATTCATGCCGCCTTGTTAGAAGTGGTCGAACAGTGGCAACCCGAACAGGTGGCCATTGAACAAGTCTTTTTAAGTAACAACCCCATGTCAGCATTAAAGCTGGGGCAGGCGCGAGGGGCTGCGCTTACCGCTGTTGTTACACACGGTTTACCCGTCAGTGAATACGCTGCACGTTCAATCAAGCAAGTGGTGACAGGTTCAGGCAGCAGTGATAAGCAACAGGTGCAAATTATGGTCAAATCCTTGTTGGGTCTGAATCGTCCAGTACAAGTCGACGCGGGCGATGGTCTGGCAATAGCCCTTTGTCATGCGCATACCGGGGTGAACAGAGCCATCGGTATGCCCTCCCCCAGAAGACGCACACGGGGTCGAGGGCTACGCCGATGATCGGTCGACTCAGCGGTGCTTTAATTGAAAAAAATCCTCCGTCAATCCTGGTTAATGTGCAAGGGGTTGGCTATGAGGTCGATGTACCCATGTCAACATTTTACGGTTTACCCGATGTAGGCGAACCAGTTGAGTTGCATACGCACTTTGTGGTTCGTGAAGATGCGCAGCTGTTGTTCGGTTTTGGCACTGTGCGCGAGCGCGCCTTGTTCAGAGCTTTGCTGAAGGTCAATGGCGTCGGTGCAAAAGTCGCGCTGTCCATTTTGTCAGGCTTAAGTGCTGAAGAATTTTTCCAATGTGTAGCTGCCAAAGATGCCGTAACGTTGACCCGTGTACCCGGGATTGGCAAAAAAACGGCTGAACGGTTGCTGGTGGAAATGCAAGATAAGGTCGACGCACTTGCCGGTGGCTCCGTACAACAGGGTTTGCCGACTGAGCCGGCATTATCGGTCAGGAGCCAGGCCAGTGAAGCCTTGCTTGCGCTGGGTTATAAAGCAGCCGAAGCCAAACGCTTGCTGGATAAAACGGCCGTCGACGGACAAAGTGTTGAAGACATGATTCGCGCGGCATTGCGCAGTGTGTCAAAGTAGCAGTAGGTCAACGTTAATGAACCGGCAAAACCTCACCGAACAGTAAATCGCCATGACAGAAGATGACAGACTCATCTCGCCGATAAGCAAGAGCGGCGATGCTCAAGAACGCGCTATGCGGCCCAAACAACTGGCCGATTATCGTGGGCAAGACACTGTCACCGAGCAAATGTCCTTGTTTATCGATGCGGCAAAGCTGCGAGCCGAGGCACTCGATCACGTACTGCTGTTTGGGCCGCCTGGCTTGGGTAAAACCACACTGGCCAACATCATTGCTAATGAACTTGATGTGCGTATGTTGCACACCTCAGGACCCGTATTGGAACGGCCAGGCGACCTTGCTGCAATTTTGACCAACCTTGAAGCCAATGACGTGTTGTTTATTGACGAGATTCATCGGATGAGTCCCTTAGTGGAAGAAGTGTTGTATCCGGCTATGGAGGATTATCAGATCGACATCATGACCGGCGAAGGTGTATCGGCCCGATCATTTAAAATCGACTTACCGCCTTTTACGCTGGTGGGTGCAACCACTCGCGCGGGATTACTGACAGCGCCGCTGCGCGATCGATTTGGTATTGTGCAACGACTCGAATTCTATGCCGTGGCCGATTTGGCCGGTATCGTAGCCCGATCAGCGAAGCTGTTGGATGCCCAGATCGATGAGGGTGGATGCCAGGAAATTGCCCGTAGGGCGCGCGGTACACCGCGTATAGCAAACCGTCTGCTGCGGCGCGTGCGGGATTTTGCCGATATCAAAGCCGACGGTAATATTGATAAAGATGTCGCTGATGCAGCCCTTAATCTATTAAAAGTGGATAAATTAGGGTTGGACAGCATGGACAGACGGCTATTGCACGCGATTATAGATAAATTTGGTGGTGGCCCGGTCGGTGTGGATAACCTCGGAGCGGCTCTCAGTGAGGAATCTGGTACGATAGAGGAGGTAATCGAGCCCTATTTGATACAACAAGGTTTGATGATGCGTACACCGCGAGGGCGTGTTGTTACGGCGAACACCTACCGAGTATTTGGATTAGATATACCCGAAGGAAGCGCCCTGTAGAGGTGGTCGGTTTCTGCGCATGTAAGCGCTGCGCGTTAAAAACTGAGAAATTTCTTTACGGTAAGGGCGTTACTCCCTGTATTTAAAAACATTTCTCTGTAATACTTGCGCATGCGCGAATTCTCCATACCGATTCGTGTCTACATAGAAGACACAGACGTAGGGGGCATTGTCTTCTACGCCAATTATTTAAAATTTATGGAACGAGCAAGAACGGAGTGCTTGCGTCACGCTGGGGTCAATCTTGACCAGCTGCACCGAAAGCACAGACGTCTGTTTGTCGTGCGATCGGTGATGGTCGACTATCACATCCCGGCGCGCTACGATGATCAATTGACTGTAAGTGCCAATATCATGACATTCAAGCCCGCAAGTATCGAGATGGAACAACCCATCTACAGAGGCGATGAGTTATTGATTTCTTCAAACGTGCGGCTTGCGTGCGTGGATGCAGATACATTGACACCGAAGGCGATTCCAACAGTACTAAAAGAGGCAATGATTCGTGAACAATGATATGTCTATTCTGCAGCTGGTGCTCAACGCCAGCCCGGTGGTGCAGGGTGTGATGATCATCTTGTTGCTGGCGTCTGTTCTGTCGTGGGCACTGATCATCGGCAAAAGTCGGCAACTGCGTCGCGCCAGGATATCAGCCGAAGATTTCGAAGAAGACTTCTGGGGTTCATCAGATATTTCCGGTACGTATTCTCAATTAACCATGCGACGCGGCACGCTCGACGGGCTAGAGCGAATTTTTGAAGCTGGGTTTTCCGAATTTGGTCGCCTTCGTCGTAAAACCACCAATGATGAAATTATTATGGATGGGTCCGGGCGAGCCATGCGAATAGCGGTATCGCGTGAGGCAGACATCGTTGAGCAAAACCTGCCGTTTCTGGCTTCAGTGGGGTCCGTTAGCCCGTATATCGGTTTGTTTGGAACCGTTTGGGGCATCATGAATTCATTCACGGCGTTGGGCAATGTGCAGCAGGCCACTCTGGCAATGGTGGCGCCTGGTATAGCAGAAGCCTTGATTGCCACGGCTGTTGGTCTGTTTGCTGCTATTCCAGCTGTGATTTTTTACAACCGGTTTTCCACTGATATCGATCGGCTTCTGAACCGCTACGAAAATTTTTCCGATGAGTTTTCAACGGTTTTACAACGACAGGCTATCCGTAGAGCCAAGCAGGACCACGACGATTTGCGATGAGATATTCAATCTATCAAGAAGCCTTAACAGGTAGTCAGTAAATGCGACAAATTCGCCCGGCGCGTCGTAAGCGCCGCCAGATGGCAGAGATCAATGTGGTGCCATACATCGACGTGATGTTGGTATTGTTGGTTATTTTCATGATCACGGCACCATTGCTACGCACAGGTGTAGACATAGACCTGCCCGATGCGGCCGCAGAGGTCATCTCCGATTCGGACCAATCTGCGGAGCCGTTGATACTTACCGTCGATAAAGATGGGTTCTGGTATCTGAATGACGGTGAACGAGTGGATGAGAAAATGGAGCCAGCTGATGTACAGGCATTTGCCACAGCAGCATTACTACACAATCCGGACAGACAAGTGTTAGTCGCTGGAGACACGGCTGTGGAATACGGTGCTGTTATGAAAGCGATGGTCGCATTGCAGTTGGCTGGCGCACCAGAAGTTGGATTGATGTCTGACCCGGCGCAACGCTAGCCAGATCATGTTTGCGCTTTTAAAAAAATACCCGATAGCAAGTTTTCTGTCTTTGCTTTTGCATGGCGGAATTATCGCGGTACTCGTTTTTAAAGTCACCACAACGAAACGCGACCCTTCCACCGACAATGCAGACTCAGCACCGATCAACGCGGTGGTTGTAAGTGCTGCCGACATTCAGGCTAATTTAGAAAAACTCGAACAGGCAGACCTGGCTGAACAAGCTGCGGC
This sequence comes from uncultured Granulosicoccaceae bacterium, assembly GCA_938045275.1. GTDB lineage: Bacteria > Pseudomonadota > Gammaproteobacteria > Granulosicoccales > Granulosicoccaceae > Granulosicoccus. Next base: position 1,579 of record CALIMV010000244.1, on the reverse strand, counting down.
GCAGGCTGAAGCACAACAAAGAGAAGCGGAGCAAGCCGCCGCCGCAGAAACGCTTGCGGCATTGCAGCAAGCCAGTGAAGCAGCCGAGAAAAAACTGGCTGAAACCGAACAGCTAACAGAACAACAGCGTGCAGCATCCGAAGCTGAGAAGGCACGTATTGAGTCTTTGCAAGCCCAAGCCCTGGAGCTCGAAAAACAAAGCCAGCTATTGCAATCTCAGGCGGCAGCCGAGAGAGATACTGCTGCGGCACTGCGAGAACAGGAACAGAATCTGACCGCTCAGCAGCTGGCTGATCGTGAAGCGGAGTTGAATCGACTCAGAGAAGAACGATTACGAGAAGAAGAACGAATCAAGCTGGCTCGCCAACGCGTAGAAGATGAAACTAATCGCATAGAACAAACCCGTATTCAAGCTGAAGCCGACAGACAACGCGCTTTGGAGGAACAACGCCTTGTTGAAGAACGCAATCGCGAACTTGCAGCTGAGGCACAAGCGTTGAAAGAGCAGGCAGACAGAGAAAAATTGCGTCTGGAAGAGGAGGCAAAAGCGGCTGAGGCAGAAAAGCAACGGCTGCTCGAAGAGAACCGTTTAGCTGAACAGGAACGGTTACGCATCCTGGAAGAAAAAAAGCAGCTTGAAATTGAACGTGAACAGGCGCTCGCTGAAAAAGAAGCCGCTGAACAAGAACGGCTGCGCTTGTTGGAAGAACAGCGCCTCGCCGAACAAGCACGCCTGCAGGCCGAGGCAGAAGAACAGGCTCGCCTGGCAGAGTTAGAGCGCCAACGTTTAGCAGAAGAACTGGCAGAAGCCAAAGCAGAGCAAAAACGCCTGGACGATTTGGCCAAACAGCGAGCAGAAGAAGAAGCCTTGGCATTGGAACGGGCGCAAGCTGCTGAACGTGCCGCAGCCGAAGAAGCCAGAATTGCTGCCGAGGAAGCAGAGCGTCAACGTGTGGAAGAAGAAGCCAGAGTTGCCGCCGAAGAAGCCGAACGAGTACGTGTTGAAGAAGCCAGAGTTGCCGCCGAAGAAGCCGAAAGAGTACGAGTTGAAGAAGAAGCCAGAGTTGCCGCCGAGGAAGCTGAACGACTACGTGTGGAAGAAGAAGCCAGAGTTGCTGCTGAGGAAGCTGAACGAGTACGTGTTGAAGAAGAGGCCAGGGTTGCCGCCGAGGAAGCCGAACGACTGCGTGTTGAAGAAGAGGCCAGGGTTGCCGCCGAGGAAGCCGAACGACTGCGAGTTGAAGAAGAAGCTAGAGTTGCCGCTGAGGAAGCTGAACGTCAACGCGTGGAAGAAGAAGCCAGACTGGCAGCCGAGGAAGCTGAACGACAACGCGCTGAAGAGGAGGCCAAGCGTGTGGCCGAGCAGGAACGTTTAGCCAGACAAAAGCGAGAACAGGAGGCAGCAGCCCAGAAAGCTGAACAGGAACGTTTAGCAGCGCTTGCACTCCAACAACAGGAAGAATCAGCGCTGGCAAAGCGCCGAAAAACCGAAGAGATTCAATTACGAAAACGATACCACTTGAACATTCAACGAAGAGTTGAACGAAAATGGCGGCGACCCAAAGGCGTGCGTGGCAAC
>CALIMV010000243.1 GCA_938045275.1 uncultured Granulosicoccaceae bacterium | reverse complement strand
TCTATGTTCCCTGCAGGCAAGGTCACTGAAGATGGAACCGATAACCTGGGTAACTTTATTGCCTGGGATGGCGTTAATGGCGAGATCAAGTGGTCAAACTCTGAGGCCTTCTCTGTTTGGAGTGGTGCTCTGGCGACAGCTGGTAACGTGGTTTTCTATGGCACGCTGGAAGGCTATCTGAAGGCGGTTAACGCTGAGACAGGCGAAGAGCTTTATCGCTTCAAAACGCCGTCTGGCATTATCGGTAACGTAACCACGTGGCAGCACGACGGTAAACAGTACATCGGCGTATTGTCAGGCTTAGGTGGTTGGGCAGGTATCGGCTTTGCAGCCGGCCTCACTGGCGACACCGATGGTCTGGGAGCGGTTGGTGCTTACAAGTCACTTTCAAGCTACACCTCACTGGGTGGCGTGCTGACAGTGTTCTCATTGTAAGTAATGAAGTAGTTGCATTGCATACGTTTGTATGCAATTGTTAATCGGACGCTGCGGTACTTGGTACCGCGGCGTTCTTGAGTTTTACGATAGCTAAAATTTACATGTGCTAGCGCACAAAACTGCTCGGCAAACACAGATAACATCACCAAACGTAAACCAAAGTAAAGTAACAAGCGAACAATCATGAAACTTAAAAAAAGATATTTGACAGCATCTATGGCGGCGTTTTTTACGGTGATGTTCAGTGTTTTTTTAACATCAACTGCACTGGCCAACGATACTAAAACTACCGAAACTGCTGCGAAGGAAACCAAAGCAGAGGAGGGCGCGAAGAGCACTGAAGAGGCTGCATCTGCCGATTCTGATGAACCGGCCTATGTTGTCGTCAACGGTGAAGTCGACAAAGCTACTTTCAATGGTTATCGTCGGTTTCATGGAACCTGCCATGCATGTCATGGACAAGATGCTATGGGCGGCAGTTTTGCTCCGTCGTTAGTAGAGTCGTTAAAAACTATCGACTACGCCATGTTCACCAAAACGGTATTGGAAGGACGTCAAGCTGAAGGTGCCACTGCTGATAGTGTTATGCCTGCCTTTGCCAATGACCCTAACGTCACCAAGCACCTCGACGATATTTATGCCTATGTCAAAGCACGATCAGACGGCGTATTGGGAACAGGTCGTCCTAAAAAATTACCTAAACCCAAATAAGGTCATTTGGGTAAGTGTGCTGCTGCGGTGATGATACTTTGATAATTGTGTTTGGATGGTCAAGCCAGGGGCATAATTTTATAGTCACTCGAAAAAGTTAAAACCAGCAATGAGAAACAGGTACACAACCTTAAAGCAGTCACTGAATACAAATCACGCATTCATATTGCTGGTTGTTGTTGTGTTTCTAAGTTCAATCGCTAGTGTTGCAACAGCTGCAACCGGTGCGAGTCGACAGGCACTAACGACCTCTGTATTAAGAGTGTGTGCAGACCCCGCCAATTTGCCATTTTCAAGCAAGGATGGCACAGGCGTTGAAAACCGTATTATTGAACTCATCGCTGAAAAACTTGATCTTGAAGTTCGGTACACCTGGTTTCCTCAATCCATTGGTTTTGTTCGAAGCACGCTGAGAATACGTCAGTGTGATCTAATCTCAGGCATTACCACCACCAGCGAATTGGTTCAGAACACTAACCCCTACTATCATTCGGTTTACACCATGGTTTACCGAAAAGACTCGGGGCTAACCGCCACCACAATGTCTGACCCATCGTTAAGAGATAAAAAGATCGGCATCGTTGCCGGTACACCGCCAGCGAACATCATTGCCTCTTTGGGGTTGCTCGCGCAACTAAAGCCGTATCACCTGGTCGCAGATACCCGTGTTGAACAGCCTGCTCGCAGGGCGGTTCTTGATGTGGGCAGTGGTGAAACGGACGTTGCTTTTATCTGGGGGCCAATCGCCGCGTTTCATGCCAGGGATGCAGAATCTGAATTAGTCATAGTGCCGCTGCTTGAGGAAAGCGATCGGATTCGGCTCGACTATCGAGTATCAATGGCCGTTCGTTACAACGAAACTGACTGGAAGCACATGATTAACGATGTGCTTGAGGAATTAAAACCCGAAATAGACGCCATTTTGCGTGAGTACCAGTTTCCGTTGCTTAATAGCCGCGGTGAACTGATTTCCAACTGACCAATCGGGCGTTCACATCCGATTTCAATATGAAGCCTAAGCAACGAAACAGCGTAAAGCCGGTCTGTACCTTTTTGGCTATGCTGATACTGTTGCTGTCATCCAAACTGGTCTTAGCAAGTACAGATGTTCCTGAACCTGCTGGTTATCGGATGGAAGACTATGATGCACCTGTTCCTGAGGGTTTGCACGGAGCAACTCGTGTTACCGCACTCGATGTAAAAAAACTTCAAACCGAAAAAAATGCGCTGGTTGTAGATGTTATTCCCGAGCACCGTAAACCTGATTTTCTGCCAGAAAATCAAATCTGGATTCCTGTGCCGCACAAAGGGCTTGCCGGCGCTTTATGGTTACCCGATGTTGGATTCGGTGCACTGTCTGAAGTCACTGAGCACTACTTTCGCAGCCATCTTCAAAAAGCGACAGAAGGCAACTTCGACCACCCTGTTGTATTTTACTGTCGAATAGATTGCTGGATGTCGTGGAATGCTGGTAAGCGCGCATTAGAATTTGGTTACACAGAAGTCTATTGGTTCGCCGACGGCATCGAAGATTGGGCATTCGAAGGCTTTGAATTCGACATTCTGACGGCAGCCGAAGGCCAAAGACAGCAGAAAGTAGAATAAATCCCGTGATCGACAGCATCGAGTTAATTTGTCTGTAAGCTGGGTTTGTGTTTTAGTAATTGCAGCAAGCTTGATAATATTTGTAGTTAAAACAACGGAGTAGTTAGTGTCATATTCAATTCCAGAAATTTTCGCCCCTGTCAGGAAATTCGCCTCTGTCAGACAATCAGTTCTGCTGGCCATTTTGGTCTTAAGTGCTGCATTAAGTAGCTCATTGGTACATGCCGGAGCTGCCGGATTGCTTACCGGTGGCGCACAGGAGCTTGAACCATTGACACTGTCAGTAGTAGAGCCGCTCGCCAAAGCGCCCTATGATCTTGAATCAGGGAAATACTACGAAATAAAAATAATTTGCGACGGG